>JAGDMC010000039.1 GCA_017860395.1 Bacteroidota bacterium
CATTTCGTTACTTTGGTCAATCTGCACCCACAAAGCAAGAACAGGGTCGTTTTCTATAAGTTTTTCCGAACTGCGGAGAATCAATTCAATATTAAGGTCCCTCTCCACCGACATTTTTGTTGTAAGTACACGGTTTCTTTCATATTCATTAAGAAAGCCGTAAAAACTTACTGTTGCCAGAGTATAGATTGATATCACGAAGATGTATACCATAATGGCCCGCATATTCAAAAACGAGATATTGTGCCTCATTTTTATTGCCGGCCTCAGCAGCTGAAGTGAGAAAAGAAGCGCAGTAAAAAGGAGAGCATACAACACATAGGACAAAATCGTATAAACCGTTATCTCATCAATCTTGTATAGCTCAAGGACAATATTTGAATTAAGAATAAGTGACCTTAGACTGATATGGATATAAGCGATTATCAGTACAGGAATGATAATAAATATGGCCCTCATTAGTCTCTTTTTGCCGGGCTTTGCCTTTAAAAAAGTTAATGCAAGACTTTTACGGACCATAAACAGCGCAAGCATAACCAAAAAGATATAAAGATGATTTATGAGCAAATCTGCCATTGACCCAAAGAGTCCAAAATCGGCATAAAGGTTTGGAGAAAAGAGTTCAATATCCCCACCCACATTATCGGCAAAATATGCTGCAATAAATCTTAATATTGTCAGTCCGGCGAATGCAATAAAAAATTGTTTTATCCTTTTTCTGAATTGCAGGTTACTAAAAAGAGCGGCAATCATAAAAAATATTGAAAACCACCTTAACGAAGAACCCTCCTCCCCTCTGTTGTTTGGAAGATTTTTCAGCACCGAAAAGAGGACTCCTCCGTTTTTCCCTTTAACAATATAGGATTCATCCTGGGTAACCGGGACTATTGAAAGACGTTTGCTCAGGGAGAGATTAGGATTAACTTCGCTCTTAAGAATGGTATTGTCTGAGGGAAAATCTGTCTGAACAAGAATCGCTGCTACTAAAGTAACATTTCCTTTTGTATATGTACTTACAATATACCATGCCGATCCCAGGCTAAGATATTGTTCGGAAGAGCCTAAATTGGCAAGCGGTGTATTTGAAACGCCCCTGCTGGTGAGGTGGTTGAGCGTATATCCGAAAGGGAAGAAATCTATATCGTCATTGGCAATAGGAAGCTGGTTCACCCATGACTGAAGTGTATCTGCACAAAACTTGTATATTGCCATATCCACGGGCAATTCCGGTAATTCCACGAAAACCGAATCCGGAGTATCAATAGCCTTCTGAGCAAACTCTTCGAGAATTTGCTGTCTTTTATGGATAGTGCCAGTAAGTTTCTCGACCTCCCGATCCATGGAATCGGACGAAGAAAACTCCATAAATGATATTGCCGCAAGAAGAAGTGCTGCCACCCAGAGTACCGGGGTGCGCCATTTTAACATCTTATCAAAATATTCATTCATTATCCGTGATGATAAGGTTCTCCCTTTATTATTGTAAATGCCCTGTAAAGCTGCTCAAGAAAGAGAAGTCTCACAAGCTGGTGCGAGAATGTCATTGAAGAGAGTGAAAGCTTGAAATTCCCCCTTGCGTATACGGAATCGGAGAATCCGTATGCCCCTCCCACTACAAAAACCAGTCCTTTGGAGCCGTAAATCCCTCGTTTTTCCAAAAAAGATGCAAACTCTTCAGAAGTTTGGCTCCTGCCCGCGACATCCAGCAATACAACTTCGTCCTGTGGTTTGATTTGCCTGAGAATGAGCTCTCCTTCTCTCTCCTTAATCTCTCCTTTGCTCAAAGATGATGCCGATTTTAATTCAGGGATTTCTATTCTTTTATAGGTTGAATAACGTTTAAGCCTCTCTTCGTAGAGGGACATCCCCTCCTGCAGGTAGGACAAATCTGTTTTACCGACTAATAGAAACGTCATCTTCATTGTTACAAAAATAAGATTATTTTAAGAGAAACATTAATTTAATTTTCCCTTGTTATGGCTTGATTTTTGCTTGCCTTTAGGTTTGGAATTTAAAGGAGAGATATGAGATCAGTTCTTATTTCGTTGTTTACCATAATCATTTCAACGACAACATTTTTCGGACAGACCGGGAATGAACAGGATGTATTTGTTCCTATATCAAAATATATTCAGTCCGGAGACTCGGAAAAACTTTCGGTATGGTTCGCCCATAACCTTGAGGTTGATTTGCTTGGTGATGTAAATGTTTGCAGTAAAGCGCAAGCCAAACAGATTCTTAAGGAGTTCTTTACAAAATATACGCCAAAGAGTTTTGTTATAGCCTATAGAAGCGGTAAAGCACCAATGAAATATGCAATAGGCAATCTCAGTGCCGGAGGAGAAAAGTTTCGGGTTACATTGTTTGTTAAGACCCAGGAGGATGGAAATTTCATCCAACAGTTAAGGATCGAGAAGGAGTAACCACTCTTTTTCTTTTCGACATCCTGGAAATTCAATTGGGGAGAGACATTTAAGCATCTGTTTAAATGTCTCTCCCCTAAGTTTTAACGAAAAATAGGTTTTGCAAAAGCCTCTACGTCGGCTTTAGTTATCACGTTATTGCTCAAAATGAGCAGCCTCTCTATTACATTTCTGAGTTCCCGTATGTTTCCTGTCCATGGATATGTAGAGAGCTCGTCAATTGCTTCTTTCTCAATTTCACGCCGGGCCATTCCGCTCTCTTCACAAACCTGATCAATAAAATGTTTTGCAAGCAGGGATATGTCTTCAATTCTTTCCTTAAGAGGAGGAACATGTATTACAATTACGCTCAGACGATGATACAGGTCTTCACGGAATGTTCCCCTGGAAATTTCATCGAGAAGATCCTTATTTGTTGCAGCAACAACTCTCACTTTAACATTTATATCCTTGTCGCTTCCTACTCTGCTGAGTTTATTTTCCTGTAAAACCCTAAGGATTTTTGCCTGGGCAGCAAGGCTGAGGTCCCCGATTTCATCAAGAAACAGAGTACCGCCGTCTGCCTGTTCAAATTTTCCCTTATGCTGCTTGACTGCAGATGTAAAAGCTCCTTTTTCGTGCCCGAAAAGTTCACTTTCTATAAGTTCACCGGGAATAGCAGCGCAGTTTACCTCAACAAAAGGCATGTTGCTGCGGCTGCTTTTTTCGTGAAGCCACCTGGCAACAAGTTCCTTGCCTGTTCCGTTTGAGCCTGTGATGAGTACTCTCGCCTCTGTTGGGGCAACCCTGTCTATCATGTCTTTAATTTTTGAGATCGCAGGAGAGACTCCCACAATTTCAGGAATTTTTGACACCTTTTTCTTAAGTATTCTTGTCTCTTTTACAAGTATGGACTTATCGGTTGCATTGCGCAGAGTGATAAGTATCCTGTTAAGGTCAAGAGGTTTCTGTATAAAATCGAAAGCGCCCTTTTTAATACACTCAACTGCCGTGTCAATCGACCCGTGGCCGGAAATCATAATTACCGGGGTATCGATATTTGCCTCTGAGAGTTTGTCGAGCAGTTCCATGCCATCCATATTTGGCATTTTTATATCCGAGAAAATTACATCGAAGCTATTTGCAGAAGCCAAGGCCAATCCCTCCTCGCCGTCTGATGCAAGACCTACTTCATGTCCTTCAAATTCAAGAATTTCCTTTAGAGTGTTTCGAATACTCTTCTCGTCGTCAATAATCAGTAACTTCATATTTATATTCTTTTTATTCATGCAATGAAGCTGCAATTTCCGCCATGCTCCCCTCTTTAAGGGAGTATGAAGACTGATACAGCTCCTTTATTCCGGTTCTGGAAATTATAAAGTTTATAAGAACCGATCCGGTAACAATATAATCAACTCTTATCGGAGACATTCCCTTCATGGCCGCCCGCTCTGTTCTTACAGATTTCAATAGTTTTTCATGCAGCTCTGCAATTTTTTTCATCTCCAGTTCGTGAGCCGGCAAAACTCCGTCGTCCTCTGTATAAATAAGTTCCCTGAGAGTATCAAATGAGCCGGAACAGCCTATTATCAAAGTAGGTTTATATAGTTTGCAGGCAGCCCATAAAGTATCCATCTTCTCATCAAGATAATCGGTAAGAGCCTCTATTTCCGATGGCTTAATAGGGTCAGACGGAGGAAACAGTTCTCTCAGCCTCACTACTCCCAAATTGAAACTCTCCTTCCAGAAAATTCTCTCCTTATCGGCAATTATCAGTTCGTTGCTTCCGCCTCCCACATCTATTATCAAAACCTTCTCCTTATAGAGGAGAATTGACTCCCGTACTCCTTTATATACAAGCTCCGCCTCTCTGTCGCCGGTTATTATCTCAACATCTGTTCCAAACTCATTTTTAATCATGGAAATGTACTCGCCGGCGTTAGAAGCACCCCTCACTGCAGAGGTTGCAAATGCCTTTATTAAATCTACCCCTCCCGTTTCGTCAATAGCTTTAAAAATTTCTTTGAAAGCACTTTTTGTAGATTCAAAAGCGGCAGGGAGCAATATCCCTTTTGTCATCCCGCCTTCACCAATTTTTGAAGGAATTTTCAATATCTTTATTACTGAACATTCGTCTTTGGAAACATGTGCTATCACTAAGTTAAACACATTTGTACCCATGTCCAGGACAGCTACTTTCATCTATATCTTTTTTACAAAGATAAACTATTTTTTGTGTATGTTTGTCTTTAATATGAATATGAGAATTCCCAATATTATTATAGCCATTGACGGACATTCTTCCACTGGCAAAAGCAGTTTTGCAAAAATTATTGCAGGCAGATTCGGTTTAATTTATGTCGACACCGGGGCATTGTACAGGGGCGTTACTTTGTTTGCCATCCGGAATTTTTTCATTGACAAAAACAATAAAATAGACAGAATTTCACTCGAAAAAGCTCTCAGTAAACTAGACCTACAGTTCCGCCCCACAGGACAAGACAGGGCCAGTCAGTTATACATGAATGACGAACTGGTTGAAAACGAAATACGATCGCTGGAAGTTTCGGAAAAAGTAAGTTTTATTGCTTCGCTGCCAATAGTAAGAGATTACGTAGACACAATTCTTGCGAAACTCGGAGATAAGAGAGGAGTTGTTATGGATGGCCGCGATATAGGAACAGTGGTGTTTCCGGATGCCGAACTAAAAATCTTCATGACTGCCGATGCCGAGGTGAGAGCTACCAGACGTTATAACGAAATGAAGGCAAAAGGAGAAAACCCTCAGTTTGAAGATGTACTCCGAAACGTAAAAGAGAGGGATTTCCTGGACGAAAACAGGGATACCGCTCCGCTTAAAAGGGCTCCTGATGCAATTCTTCTTGACAACAGCAAAATGACAATTGAAGACCAGATTGTATGGTTTGACAATATTATTTCTAAGAGATGGAACTAAATGTAGAGATAGACAATCACTCAGGTTTCTGCTATGGAGTAGTGCGCGCAATAGAGCAGGCCGAGAAATATCTGGACGAAAACAAAGAACTTAATTCTCTGGGATCCATCGTACACAACAGCACGGAAATAGAGAGACTAAAACAGAAAGGACTCAGGATAATTGACTATTCCCAAATGTCAACTTTAAAGGACAAGGTACTATTTATCCGTGCCCACGGCGAACCTCCTTCCAGCTATAAAATTGCAAAAGAGAATAAACTCAGGATTATTGACTGCACCTGTCCGGTAGTATTGAAGCTTCAGGAGCGTGTCAAAAAGAATTATAAGGAGTTGAAAAAAAATGACGGCCAGCTGCTCATCTTTGGAAAGCATGGTCACGCAGAGGTTAACGGGTTAATTGGCCAGGTAGACGGAGACGCTTTTATAATTGAAAAAAACTCCGACCTCGATTTAGTTGATTACTCAAAACCGGTTTATATTTTCTCCCAGACAACAAAAGACCCGGGAGAGTACCGCAAGATATGCGAATTAATTAAGCAGCGGATAGAAAGCGTAGGCGGTCCGGCAGATAAGTTCCGTGCTTTTAATACAATATGCGGCCAGGTATCTTCAAGACACCCTCATCTTAAGGAATTTGCAAAAAAGCATTCTGTAATAATCTTTGTGAGCGGGAAAGAGAGCTCTAACGGCAAAATCCTTTATGAACTTTGCTGTTCGGTTAACCCAAGAAGTTATTCAATTGAAAGCAAACAGGAGATTAATAAAGACTGGTTCCGGAGCGGCGATTCTGTGGGCGTATGCGGAGCCACTTCAACTCCAAAATGGCTTCTCGAAGAGGTTGCTGATTATCTGAACAATTTATCCAACGGTTAATGACCGGAGAAAATCTTAAATATGCCGAAGTAATTCTTCCTCTTAAATTAAAGATGGAGGTCTCTTATATTATTCCCGAAAATCTTGAACCGGAAATAAATATCGGGTCGAGGGTGCGGGTGGAGATGGGCGGCAGGGAATATATCGCAGTTGTTAGAAATATCTCCTCCAGTTGCGGAGAATATGCAGGAAAAATAAAAGAGATTACCGGCGTTGAACCTGCACCGGCTATTACCGAAAAAGAGTTTGAATTCTGGGAATGGATGGCCTCATACTATATGTGTACTGTTGGCGAGGTTTACAGGGCAGCCTTTACTTCGTCAATCACCGAACAGGAGCATAAGAGAGCCAGGAACAGACCTTCAAAAATTAAGGCCGGAGAAGAGTTTTCTAAACTTTCAACTGCTCAGGAAAAAGCGTTTGAAGAAATCAAGCTGAGCTTTTCAAAAGGAGTCCCGGCACTTCTCGAAGGAATTACTGGTTCCGGAAAAACAGAAATATACATCAGGCTTGCAAAAGAGGAGATTGATAATGGCAGGTGTGTGCTTTATCTTGTACCGGAAATTGCTCTGAGCCGGCAGCTCAGCGAGCGGCTCAATGCTGTTTTTGGCGAACGGCTGCTGATTTTTCATTCCAAACAGAGTCCTGCGGAACGTTTCAGGGCGCATAAGGCGCTTAGGGAATCCGGCGACGGGAAGGGTTATATTGTACTTGGACTTCGTTCTGCCGTTTTCCTTCCCTTCAGGGAACTGGGCCTGATAATAATAGACGAGGAGCATGACAGCTCATACAAACAGACCGACCCAGCACCGCGCTATAACGGAAGGGATTGTGCAATGATGCTTGGCAAAATTCACTCTGCACCGGTAGTTCTGGGAAGTGCAACTCCCTCTCTTGAGTCGCAGTTCAATGTTGCATCAGGAAGGTATTCCGGCATTTTGCTAAAAGAGCGGTTTTATGGTGCCGAAACTCCGGAAATAGTTGTCCTGGATACTATCCGGGAATCCAAAAGAGGAAAAATGAACGGCCTCTTCTCCCAGCAGCTTATAAAAGAGATTGAAAATACTCTCCTTAAAGGTGAACAGGTTCTGATTTTTCGTAACCGGCGTTCTTATTCGCCTCTTGTCCAGTGTACAAATTGCGGTCATATCCCGCTTTGCACTCATTGTAATGTTCCTCTCAATTATCATAAAGGCAAAGGGATACTTTTATGCCACTACTGCGATTTTCGCATCCGATACTCTCAGGTATGCCCGGCCTGTCAGGAAGCAACTCTTGAAGACAAGGGCTCCGGAACAGAAAAAATTGAAGAAAAAATCAAAGAAATTTTTCCTTTCGCCACAGTTGCAAGATTTGATGCCGAAGTGACCAAAAGCAAAAGAGAAGAGAGTCGTATTCTTAAGGAGTATGCTGCCGGAAAAATAGACATTCTTGTTGGCACTCAAATGATAAGCAAGGGGTTTGACTTTGAAAACCTCTCTCTTGTTGCGCTCATCCAGGCCGATTCCATGCTTGCTTTAGATGACTTTAGAGCAAACGAGAGGGCATTTCAGTTATTGACACAACTTTCGGGCAGGACAGGCAGGAAGCATGTAAGAGGGAAAATCATTATTCAGAGTGCTCAGCCAAAGCACCCTGTTTATCATTTATTTGAAACAGGTTCGGATACTGTATACGATCAGCTTTCAGAGAGGAAAGAGTTTGATTATCCGCCATACGTTCGGATGATTAAAATTACTCTGAAGGACCGGAACAGGGAACGGCTCTCCGTATATGCATCTCAGCTTGGAGATATCATTGGAAGGATAAGGAATATCGAGTGCAGCGGTCCTTTTGCGCCGTTGACAGACAAAATCAGAGGGGAATTTTTACTCGTATTCTGGATCAAATTTTCAAGAAACAGCGGTTCTGCAATAAAAACAGGCCTTAAAGAACTGCTCACATCATTCGAATCCGGAAAGTCGTCTCTTACTGTTGCGACAGATGTTGATCCTGTTTGAGAATAACAAAACGGACAGACATTGGCAGAATAGAAAATTTTGCAGGCAGCATCCCCAGTGCTTCACCGTCAATTTCGATTCCGCTTGGAGGATTGCTTGAAATTTCAACTACGGATGCTCTTATCCGGATTAATTTTTCATCGTCTTTTAGTTTCCCGCTTTTCAGATTATTGAGGAACCTCAGCATTTTAAAGCGGGGCATCATTCTTACGATTATAATATCATAAAGGGAATCGTCAAATTTTGCATCAGGCATTGAAATGATGCCGCCTCCGCTATACATTCCTATCCCCAGAGTTGCCAGGAGCAGTTTTGATTTGTATACTACCCGGCCGTCTGCCCTTATGGTAAATCTTTTTGGGCGATAAAGGAAAATTGATCTGGTAAAGCTTTGCAGAAAACGCCATTTTCCTCTTTTACCCTCATCTTTGAACCAGTTGTATTTTTCATTCACATCGGCATCAAATCCGACCCCTGCAGCGTTAATCATATACCGGACATGTTTTACGCCCGATTCGTAATATTCTGCCACCCCCGAATCCTGTAATTGTGTATTACAATCTGCCAGTGATTTTATGGCCATGTTATATCCTTCGGCTATGCCTGCGCCACGCGCCCGGTCATTGCCTACTCCTGTGGGAATGACCCCAACCGTGATCTCTTGTGAGGGGACTTCATTCTGAAGAAAAATTCCGTTTACTATCTCGTGAAGGGTTCCGTCTCCCCCAACTCCAACTATCTTCCTGTAGCCCTCTTTTATTGCTTTTACAGTGAGTTCTACCGTGTGATATTTATGTTCGGTAAAGTGGCAAACATACTCTAAACCATTGCGGTTCATAGTATTAGATATTAAGGGCCAATCCGACAAGCCTCTTCCGTCCCCCGCTTTAGGATTGACAATTACCATCCAGCCACTCTTTTCCATTAACCCTCCCCTATTTGTTATTGGCAAATGTAATATATTTAGTTTTGCTATAAAAAGATTTTGTAAATTTGCAGTTTGACGACTAAGTTTTGTGTTGAATTTATATGGGAAAAATAATAGCTATCGCAAATCAGAAGGGAGGAGTAGGAAAGACTAC
>JAGDMC010000206.1 GCA_017860395.1 Bacteroidota bacterium
CCGTGAACAGGGTCATTTATAATTTTAAAAGTTATTCTCATATTGTAAAGTTACCAAATAAAAAAATATTTTGGAATAAAAAATAAATTAGCTATATTTGCGGCGGTTTAGCGCAAAGGATTTAAGGGGACGGCAGTCCCCTTATTTATTACATTTACAGATATGATACAAAAAGAAACAATAGTAAAACTCATTGAAAAATATCTGTCCGACAACTCACTGTTCCTCGTTGATGCTGTTGTAAGCCCGGATAATGATATTGAGGTTACATTCGATTCTATGGATAAAGTAGATTTGAAAAACTGTATTGAGATGAGCAAAACAATTGAAGCAGGGCTCGACAGAGAGCTCGAAGACTTCTCTCTTACAGTTACATCTGCCGGATTGGACCAGCCATTTAAGGTCTTCCGTCAGTATCAAAAGTTTATTGGAAAAGAGGTAGAAGTAGTTTTTAAAAGCGGAAACAAACAGAAGGCAATCTTAACCGATGCCCGCGAAGATAGCATTGAACTCTCTTTCTTTAAAAACGAGAAAGTAGAGGGGAAGAAGAAAAAAGAAAAAATTGAGGTCAGACAATTCTACAGCCTCAAGGACATAAAAAGCACCAAGCCAGTAATAAATTTCAAGTAATATTTAAAGGAACTTACCTAATATGGAAGGGTTAAATTTAATTAGCACATTTGCTGAATTTAAAGAACTTAAAAACATTGACCGCCCAACAATGATGAGTGTTCTGGAAGACATCTTTCGCAACCAACTCATCAAAATGTACGGAACTGCTGAAAACTTTGATATAATCATCAATATAGACAAAGGAGACTTTGAAATATGGAGAAACCGCGAGGTTGTTGAGGTTGTTGAAGATCCCAATACTCAAATTTCTCTTGAAGAGGTTTCGAAAACAGACGATTCTTATACTGTTGGCGAGTTCTATCCGGAAGAGGTAAAACTTGCAACATTTGGCCGCAGGGGCATTCTTAATCTGCGTCAGAATCTGTCCGGAAGAATAATGGATATTGAAAAGGCAAATCTCTTTAACAAATACAAAGAAAAAGTAGGCGAAATTGTTGTCGGCGAAGTTTATCAGGTATGGAAAAAAGAGGTTCTCATCATGGACGAGGACGGAAACGAGCTTTTGCTTCCTAAAACCGAGCAGATTCCTTCGGACTTTTTCCGTAAGGCAGACACTGTAAGAGCGGTTGTTGCAAGAGTAGACATGAAAAACAACAACCCGGTAATTATTCTTTCAAGAACAGCCAATGAATTTCTTGAAAGACTTTTTGAACAAGAGGTTCCTGAAATTTTTGACGGACTCATAACAATCAAGAAGATTGTCCGTATACCCGGCGAGAGAGCGAAAGTTGCAGTTGAGTCTTACGACGAGCGTATTGATCCTGTTGGAGCATGCGTTGGTGTGAAAGGGTCAAGAATACACGGGATTGTAAAAGAACTTAGAAACGAAAACATTGATATCATAAACTGGACATCCAATTTGCAGTTACTAATCCAGAGAGCCCTCAGTCCTGCCAAAATATCTTCAATAAAGATAAACGAGGAAACCAAGAGGGTATTTGTATCGCTTAATCCGGGCGACGTATCTCTCGCGATTGGTAAAGGAGGCAGCAATATTAAACTTGCAGGCCAGCTGGTTGGAATGGAGATTGAGGTATTCCGCGAAATCGAAGAGGACGAAGACGATGTTCTGTTGTCTGAATTCTCAGACGAGATCGACAGCTGGGTTATTGAAGCCCTTCGTTCGATTGGATGCGATACAGCAAAGAATGTTCTGGCAATTTCTGATACTGAAATAGCAAGAAGAGCTGACCTCGAACTGGAAACAGTGCAGGAGGTTAAGAAAATTTTAAGTTCAGAATTTGAAGAGACTAATTAAGGCGGAGGCAAAATATGACAGAGAGCGAAAATAAAAGAGTAAATATTGTTCTAAAGGAATTCAACATAGGTATGGGGACCCTTGCAGATTTTCTTAGAATTAAAAAGATTGACATCGCATTGACACCCACTGCAAAATTAGCACCTGAAGTGTATGCCCTCATTCAGAAAGAGTTTGGCAAGGAACAGCTTATCAAGGAACAATCCAAGAAGGTAGCGATTACCGTTAAGGATATTACAGATAAAGCCGAACAGCACAAACATGACGAGAGGGACGAAGAAGTTCAGGTGAGAGAGGTATTTATTAAGACCTCTGTGAGCGAGCCGCCTCAGCCTAAAATTGTGGGAAAAATGGATCTCGACAAGCCTGTGGCGAAAGTGGTTCCCCAGCCAATTTCACACCCGGCTCCTCAGCCAGCACCACAGCCAGTTGTAATTCAGCCTGCACCTCAACCTGCGCCACAACCGCAGCCGGTAGCAACACCGCCGATACAGCAAACTGAGCAGAAACCTGTTTCAAAACCTATTGAACAGCCTGCAATCGTACATCCAGAAGAACAAAAGGCACAACCCGAGGAACCAAAGGCAAAACCTGAGGTTAAACCGGAGCCTGAAGTTAAGGCAGAAGCTAAAGTTGAAGCAAAAACAGCAACTGAAACCAAGCCGGAAGCTGAAACAATAAAAGTGCCCGAAGTTAAAGCAGAGGCCGAAGTAAAAAAAGAACCAGTTCAGGAGATTTTAAATATCGAAGCTCCACGGATTGAAGAGCCTAAAATAATTGGCAAAATTGATCTTACTCCGCGTAAAAAATCTATTTCACGCAAAGAGGAGAACACTTCAGCGCCAAAACACGCACACAGCCCAAAACCGGAATCTGACGTAAAAGCAAAAGAGACTCCTAAAATCAAACCGGCAGAAGAAGTACAGGCTCAGGCGGAGCAGGATATCCCGGCACCAATTGAACACATTGAGACGAAATTTGAAAAGCTTGCCGGATTGAAGATCAGCGGAAGCATGGATATTACTCAGTTTGAGAAGAAAAAACCGGAGCTTACGTTAAATATTAACAAGGGCAAGAGAGAAAGAATACATAAAGGCGGCAAGGAGAGAGTTGATCTTAACAAAGAGATTGGCGTTGATCGTAAAGCCGTTGTTAAAAGCGATAACCAGCCAAAAGGGCCAAAACCTCCTCAGCCAAAAGAGGGACAGGCACCTGCGAAGCATCTGCATGTTCAGAAAGCAAGCAAGGACCGTTTTAAACCGGTAAGAGCAGAAGTTGACGAAGATCAGGTACAAAAGCAGATTAAGGAGACTTATGCAAGGATGACCGAGGGGAAAGGGAAAACAAAAGGTTCCAAATACCGCAGAGATAAAAGAGATGTTGCAAGTCAGAAAATGATGGAGGAGCAGGAGCTTCAGGAGCAGAGTTCTACTATCTTAAAGGTAACGGAATTTGTAACTGTAAACGACCTGTCTGTTATGATGGACGTTCCTGTTACAAGGGTTAT
>JAGDMC010000040.1 GCA_017860395.1 Bacteroidota bacterium
TTCCTCAAAACTTTACTTTAAAGACGGAAAGGGAGATTATTGGAGGTTGTTTTTATTCATCGACGGTGCATATTCATGCGAAAGAATGACATCTCCTCAAATGGCACGGATTGCAGGAAAGGCTTTCGGCAATTTTCACCGGCAATTGAGTGATTTCCAGGTAGAATCTTTACGCGAAGTGATAACAAACTTCCACAATACCCCGCAACGAATTGAAAGTTTACGGAAAAAAGTTGCTAAAGATTCTTTCGACCGCCTTAAAAATGGGAAGAATGAAGTTGAATATCTGCTCGAAAGAGCCGGAGAATTCTCAAAGATTATTGAGATGGGGAAACTTGGCCGTATTCCTAAAAGAGTGGTTCATCAGGATACAAAATTCAGCAATGTCTTATTAGATACCTATGAGGATTCCGACGTTCCGGAAGCATTGTGCATAATTGGCCTGGACACAGTTATGCCCGGATATATCTGCTATGATTTTGGAGAAGCCGTCAGATCCGGTGCTAACACAGGAAAAGAGGATGATTCCAATTTAAATAATGTAGGTCTCAACTACGGAATATATCGCGGATTTCTTGACGGATTCATTGAAGAGACCCGTGATTTCTTAACCACCACAGAAATTGAGACACTGCCCTTTGGCCCAAAACTGCTCGCTTACGAACAGGCCGTCCGCTATCTTGACGACTATCTGGATGGCGACAAGTACTACAAAACAAACCACCCCACCCATAACCTTGTCCGGGCCCGGGTGCAGATTAAGCTTCTGCAAAGCATGGATGAGTTAATTTAACAGAACCAATTATAGTATGAATTTGTTTTATATTTGAAACAAAAATTATAAAAATAAGAAATGAATAAATTATTAATATTTATTGCATCGTTGATAATGGCAGGAAGTATTTCTGCCCAGACGATGCAGCAGTCTGCAGAGCTACAGCGGTCTGCACTGGTTGTTCAGGACAATACAAAGGCAGATGTTCAAAAAGAGGTGGATATAAAAATGTACCCGGTTTTGTGGCATCAGACATCTGCTGAATACAGGGCTCTCTGCTATCAGGCGTTTAATGTGGCTAAAACCTATCTTGAAACTCTGATTCCAAACAGAGAGCAAAACGAAAAATTTGCAATTATCACCGACCTGGACGAAACCATTATTGACAATAGTTACCTTGAAGCCAAAGAGATAAAGAATGGTGTCGAATACAGTTCTCAGGGATGGAAGGATTGGGTTAATATGTCTGCGGCAACAGGAGTTCCGGGTGCAGTAGAGTTTCTTCAATGGGCCGCAAGCCGGAACATAACAATTTTCTACATCAGCAACAGGTCTGTTTCCGATGTAAAGCCAACACTTGAAAACCTGATAAAATTACAGCTTCCCAATGCGGACGAAGAGCATATGCTGTTCCTCTCTTCCGAATCGACTAAAGAGCCCCGCAGGCAGATAGTTGCAAAAGACTACAAAATTGTAATGCTCATGGGCGACAACCTCAACGATTTCTCAAATCTCTTTGAGAAGAAAAGCATAGACGACCGTAAAACAGAAACAGATAAAGTAAGAGACGAGTGGGGTAAAAAATTCATCGTTCTTCCAAATGCAATATACGGAGAATGGGAAAACGCTTTTTATAACTACAAGAGAAACCTGACACCTAAAGAGAAAGAGACAATTAGGAAAGACCTGCTAAAGGGTTATTAATATAATTCAAAAATCCTTCATGAAATCATCTAAACCAATAGTAGCGCTCATATACGACTTCGACGGGACTCTTTCGCCAGGCAATATGCAGGAGTACAGCTTTATCCCTGCCATTAACAAGGACAAGGATGCGTTTTGGCAAGAGAGTGCAAGGCTTTCGCAGGAAAACGATGCCGACAGCATTTTAACATATATGTGGCTGATGCTGCAAAAAGCAAATGCAGAAGGAATTTCGCTAAAGAGAGAATCTTTTCGCAGTTTCGGCCAGAAGGTTAAGCTTTTCAGCGGAGTGAAGGAGTGGTTTGGGCTCATTAACAGTTATGCACAGGAGAAAGGGATAATAATTGAGCACTATATAAACTCTTCAGGGCTCACTGAGATGATTGAAGGAACTCCAATTGCCGGAGAATTCACAAAAATATATGCGTGTTCCTATTTGTACGACATAGACGGAAAAGCATACTGGCCGGCAGTCGCTGTCAACTATACCACAAAAACGCAGTTCCTTTTCAAAATAAACAAAGGGGTCAGAAGCATCAGCGACAACGAACTCATTAACGAGCATATTCCCGAAGACGAGCGCAGGATTCCTTTTAAACACATGATATATTTTGGCGACGGCCAGACCGACATCCCATGCATGAAACTTGTAAAGGACAAAGGCGGGCACTCTATTGCCGTTTATAAGCCCCGCGATGCTCAAAAGCTGATGGGTGCACAAAAACTCACACACGACGGCCGCGTGAACTTCATCTGCCCTGCCGATTACACTGCCGGAAAGGACATACACGGCATTGTCTCAGCAATTCTCGATAAAATCAAAGCCGAATGGGAGCTTGAGGGAATAATCAAACGCAAAAGAAAATAGAATACTTTATCTGCCCAGCAAACTAAGTACTCCGTTTATAAACGTAAGGGGGTGAACCGGATTTCCCGGCACATAAAGATCTATATGGTGAGTTGAAATAAAAGTGCGGTCAAGCTCGGGTGAACCCTCAAAGATTCCGCCGCTGATTGCATCTGTACCTGCAAGAATGATAATCTTCGGATTTGGAATGGCATTATAGCAAATCTCCAGAGACGGAGCCATATTCCTTGTAATGGGGCCGGTTATAACAATTCCGTCGGCATGACGCGGAGATGCTACAAAGTCAATACCAAAGCGGCTCATATCGAACTGTACATTGTTTGTAGCATTTAGTTCGAGCTCACAGCTATTGTCGCCGCCTGCGGAAACCTGACGGAGTTTTAAGGAGCTTCCGAATATACGGCGTATCTCTTTTCTCACTTTATCCGGATTTACCAGAACAGGTCCCTCCTCCCCCTCTTTTATTATGAGTCGTTCCCTTTCATTTGAAGAGAGTTTATAGTCTTGTGTAAAAGTGATAACATCCGGGAATTTAACAGCACACTCTCCGCAAAAAGTACATCTGCCAAGGTCTATGCAAAAGGGGTTTGCAGATATTGCCTTAGTGGGGCACAAATCTGCAGGAAGCAATCTGCCTGCCGGAGCAACGGAAATAACGGGTCTTCCCCTGAATATCCCCGGAACCTTAGCTGTTGTTACATCCGGGATAAACTGCTTCCCCTGATGCCACATTATTCTCAAATTGTCAAGCATAAATTCTTTCTTTAATGTGCTTTTACAAATCGTGTCCGCTGTAGGACAGGTTAAAACTTTTATTGCATACAGGGAAGTCTGATATTTCGTTGTTCCTTACGGACATGGCAAGAGCCATCCAGTTGTGGTGGGACGGGTCTTTAATTTTATATAAAGCAAGGTTGCCCGAATTGTCTGTTATGGCACAATGGCATATCTCTCCTCTCCATCCCTCGGTGAGGGATATAGCAAACATATTTGCTGCGGGGGTAAATTGCACCTCTTCCGGTTTCCGGAATTCCGGAACGTTTTCAATAATCTTCCTGATATATCCAAGAGACTGCCTCACCTCTTCTTTTCTTATCTGAGTCCTCGAATAGACATCTCCGTGGCGTTTTATTACCGGTTCGTGAATAATTGAAGAGCCGTAAAGGTTGAATGGATGAGAAGTTCTTATATCCCTCATGAGGCCGCTCATTCTTGCAGCCATGCCAACCGTGCCTATTTCAAGAACTTCGTCATAGCTCACGACTCCTGTCTTTTCCATACGCGACAAGGCGCTTGGAAGCTTAAACAGTTTTGATGAAATTTCATCAAAGTCCGGTTCAAATGTATCTAAAACAATAGCCAGTCTTTGGGCCAGTTCCGGTGTAAACGGATAATTGATTTTTCCAGCCCGGATCAAACCCTTGGAGAGCCTGTTGCCTCCCCATTCCTGAAAGAAGTTAATAATGGGGGTCCTTAACCTTCCATAAACAGAGTTGCCCAACTGATATGCAATATCCCCGCAAATTGCCGCCAAATCGCCTGTATGAACCGCTACCCTCTCCAGTTCCATAGCCAGAGTGCGAGAATAATCCAGAGAATGAACTGGTGCGAACCCGCAAAGGCTCTCCCATAAATTTACAAAGGCCGCTGTATGGCCAACAACTGTGTCGCCTGCAATATTCTCGGCAAGAGTTGTTCTTTCGATGAGACTGTTTTTTTGCAGAAAAAGCTGCTCAATGCCTCTGTGCTGGAACCCGAGTTGAATTTCAAGATGCATTATTTGCTCGCCATTGCAGATAAACCTAAAGTGGCCCGGTTCAATTATGCCAGCGTGAATCGGGCCCACACCCACTTCGTGAAGCTCTTCGCTCTCAGCTTTGCAAAAAGGGTAATCTTCAATTTTCCTGAATGGCTTTAGCCATGGATGGTCTAAATACTTAATTCCCAAATTTTCATGAATCTCCCTTTCAAAATTTTCGAAATTATGATTCAAGGCAGTGAAAGAGTGCAAAGTTGATTTTTTACCGACAACCGAAGATGAAATATTTATCTGATGTGTTGTATCATCGGCAATGCAGCAGAACAGCCTTACTCCCGCACCGGTTTCGTATCCGAAATAATTTACGCAATGCCTGTCTGCCCTGCCATTGAGCATATCAACATTAGAGTTCATGAACTCATCGTAACCGAGTTCCGGAATCTCTTTTAACCCTACAGGCCTGTTATTGTATATGGATATATAATTCATTTCCCGTTACTGGATTAGTTTAACTGCCTCCTGTATCATAGACACAAGTTTTGCAGGAGGATTATAGGCAATATAAACAGACACTGCCAAAAGAGCATATTGCGAAAAAGATTCCCACGGACTTATGCGCGGTACATTCGTGTCGTCAAAACCGACCGGAGGCGTAAAAAGCAGTTTGAAAACATTCACGCCAAAGCCCCATATAATAAGCGTGAGCAATACAAGAAGAACCACCAGCAAAAGAATATGGTGCGACTCGAAAAGAGACTGGAATATAAGAAATTCGCTCACAAACATCCCGGAAGGCGGCATAGCGGTAGCAGAAATAAAACCAAACAGAATCAATATTGCCCCTGCCCTGTTATATTTAAAATAGTTGCCAACATCGTAAATACTCTTGCTCTGATATATGCGGTATATCTGGTTATATTGCAAAAACAGCGAGGGCTTCACAAGTGTATGCAGCAAAATATGCAAAATTGCAGCGTAAACGCCAATCCCGCCTGCTGCAAGGCCCAGCATCACCAAACCCATGTGCTCTATTCCGGAATACGCAAACATCCGCTTGATGTTTTTTATCCGCGTCATATACACAGCCGCAACAAAAACAGAAAGGATTGCAGCAACAACAATAATATTATTTGCCCATCCGTGAAGAGGAGTGTGTGCAACAATTGAATAGATGCGGTATATACCTATGAATCCTACATTCATAAGTATGCTTGCCATAAGCGCCCCTACAGGTGCAGGAGCCTTATCCTTTGCGTCAATTCCTGCAGTATACATGGGCACCAGTCCCAGTTTAGCAGTGAACCCGGTAAATATGAAAAGAAAAGCAAGTTTCAGCCAGAAAGGATTAAGGTTGTCATAGTTTCTGATTAAAGAATCAAACGACATATCGTCAATGCCCGCCTGCTTCAGGGAAAGGCTCAGGAACAATATCCCCACATATACAAAAGTGATGCTTATAGCACAGATAAATACATACTTCCAGGCTCCTTCGAGTGCCCGGATATTGCGGTGGTGATATATAAGAACAGAAGCGCTAAGGGTTGTAATCTCAATAAATATCCACGTTACGGCTATGTGATTTGAAAGGTAGGCAGCTCCGCAGGCCGACATGAGCAGGAGAACCGCTCCAAAAAACAATCCTCTTGAGCGCGGTGTCTCGTCGGGGTTGTGAAATTCCATATATCTGTAACTGTGATAAAGAACAGGTACAGAAATAACGCAGAGCGCCAGTAAAAGAAGTACGCCCAAAGAGTCTGCTTTGAAGAAGCCCATCTGAATGGTATTCAAATGCTGATATTCATATACTCCAAAGCCCAGAAGCATTGCTACGTATAATGCAACGAGGAGGTAATTGACAACCTTGTTCCGGTTAAAAACCAGACATCCGCTTATAAAGAAAGTTGCCGCCAGAAATATCCCTATCATCACATTAATCTTTTAGGTTTCGCAAAAGGTTTACGTCCGGGTCATTGAGCACGTCGCCAATTTTATTGAAGAATACGCCCAGAATAAGTACGCTGGCAAATATATCCAGCATAATGCCCAGGTTCACCAGCATCGGCATTTCGTTACCTACAGCGAGCGAGAGAACAAAAACTCCATTTTCAATAACTATGTAGCCAATTACGTGAGTAATGATTTTCTTCCTTGTAACAATGAGATAAAGACCGGTAAAAAGTGTTGACAGAGCAACTACAAAAAATGTTTTATCCAGATTTTCATCTTTAATGGAACTGGAAAGTATTATCGTAACTATAATTATTGAAGTGACAATTATGAGCGAGGCAAAGTTTGACAGATATGGCTCTGCGACACGTGTAATCCTGTTCCTTTTAATTACATAGTTGATAAACCAAGGAACTGCAATGGCTTTGAAAACAATTGTCTCGAGCATTATGAGCAAAAGGTTTATCGTGCTCACGTTTGTGAGGGTGAAGTAAGTTGCGCCAAAGAGAATGAAACCCTGCAGCACGAGAATCCTGAGATATGTATACAGCCTGTTTGCAATACTCATATAGAGCAGCGTCATTGCAAGGGCTATCAGTAGAATATCTATCATCTTTTTATTCTTTTATACAAATCTTCCGAGCACCATGAGCACTCCAAAAAAGATTAACATAGAAACCGAAGTAAGTATCAATATGAACTGAGGGTTGTGCGCCATTCTGAAACGGGCCATAAATGACTCTATTATTCCCACTGCTATTCCAAACCCGATTTGAACGACAAAAAACAACGGTATGGAAATTTCAAGAGGCAGAGCCCCTATGAAGAAGTTGGAAATTATTGCTCCGTACATTGCAAACTTCAGGTTTGTAGTATATAAAATTGTTCCCAGGTCAAATCCGCTGTTGTCCAAAATCATCACCTCATGTACCATTGTAAGTTCAAGGTGTGTTTTTGGGTCATCCACAGGCATCCGGCTGTTTTCAATCATTGCAATGAGGAAGAAAACAAAAGTTGCCAGCGCTCCAAGCATGTATGAGATATTGGATTCATAGTGCAAAGTGGTAAAAATGCTTATAAACGAAGTATGCCCGGTAAAAAGTGCGAGTGACCCGAGGAGAACGAAAAACGCCGGTTCCACAAGCATTGAGAAAAGAGCCTCCCTGCTTGCCCCCATACCTTCAAAACTGCTTCCTGTATCAAGAGCAGAAATTATCGACAAGAACTTTCCTGTTGCCAGAATGTATGCGAACATTACAAAATCGCCGCTGAAAGAAATAAGTCCGGGGTTGTTCCCGTGAGGAACCATAAAAATTGCCATGAGCACCGACGAAAAATAGATTGTCGGGGCTATGCGGAATATAAAAGTTGTTGTCCTGCTGTAAACCGATCCCTTCTTCCACAGGCGTAAGATATCCTTCATTGGCTGAAACAAACCGGGACCTTTCCGTCCGGAGGCAATGCTCTTCGTCCGAATCACAACTCCCATAAAAAACAGGCTCGTCAGCAGTATAAGTATTAAGCTCACCATTTTACAGCCTGTTTAATAAATTAAAAAACCCGGAAATATTATCTATTATCATAGGGAGCAAAATTGCCAGCCCTATGAATATGAGCCCGTATAATATATAAGCCTGAATATTGCCGTTCTGGAGAAACACAAAGCGGCCAAGCAGTTTTCTGATGGAAAGCAAAGGTTTTTCTATAAACCATGTCTCCACCTTATCATGAGGATGTGTAACCTGATTGATGTGTTCCGGATATAACCCGCATGCCTCTCTCTTCTCTTTTTTAATCATCAGGAAAGGGCCGGCCAGTTTTCTGTAGGTACGCACAAAAGATGATGCAGTGTACTGCATTTTTGAAGCGTCACCGGTATAACCGCATCCCCATGTGGTATCAGCCGTTACTTCCCTTTTAGCTGTTATCAGATGCCTTATGTAATACATAGCCGTAACGAGTGCAATAAATCCAAGCGAGTACCAGCCTACCGAAGAGAGAATGTCAAGTATCGATTTTAACTGAACGGAGGTAAATGCTACAGACCCCGGTTGGTACAACTCGACAATTTTCTGAATTGCGGGCATAAAAATCAACGGTAATATGCCTATTACAACAATTGCCAGAGCCACAAGGTACATCGGGAAGACTTTCATTGGTTTTTCGTCAACCATCCCTTCGTCAAATTTCTTTCTTGGGGTTCCAAGGAAAACAATTCCGAAAGCTTTTGTGAAACACATGAGCGCCAAACCGCCTATGAGCACAAGTCCAAAAATTGCAAAAAGGATGAAAAGAGTAAACAGAAAATGGTTTGACAAAAGGGCGCTGAATAATCCTGTATATATGAAGAATTCCGATACAAATCCGTTAAACGGAGGAAGCCCGCAAATTGCAAGCGAACCAATTAAAAACAGATAACCCGATCTTGGCATTCTTTTAAGCAAACCGCCCATCGATTCAATATCCATCGTATGGATTGCCTGATACACATTTCCTGCGCAATAAAACAATAGTGATTTGAAAAGAGAGTGGTTAAGCGTATGAAGCAATGCTCCTCCAAAACCGCATATAATTAAAACAGGAATACCATACCCCACCCCAAGGCATCCTAACCCGATACCAATTCCTATGATTCCAATATTTTCAATACTATGATAGGCAAGTAATTTTTTAAGGTTGTGCTGAACTATTGCCAGCATCACTCCGTACACGCCGGTAATCACTGATATAGTTACAATAAAGTATCCTATTGTAATCATATCTGTTTTTATGAGCAACAGCATCCTCAGCATTCCGTAAATCCCAATCTTTATTATCACGCCTGACATTATACCTGAGATATGTGCAGGTGCGGCAGGGTGAGCCAGCGGGAGCCATGTATGAAATGGGACAAAGCCGGCCTTAATTGCAAATCCAATAAAGAACACAAGGAACAACCCTATT
>JAGDMC010000207.1 GCA_017860395.1 Bacteroidota bacterium
GATTATTCGAGAGTATTTGTTTGAAGAGAGTTATTATCTCTTCCCTGTTCTCTTGCTTGATATTGTTCTTTGAATAATACTCCTCAATAAATGCTTTTTGTGAGGGGAAGAATCTTTGAAGGTTCCTCTTTGTAACAAGGAAAAGTTTTCCGCGATTTGCAAGTAAAAGGTTTTCCAGATAACTGAAGGCCAGAGTTGCATCCGAGATTACATTTTCAATTTTGCTGTTGAAACTTTTTATTTCAACTTTCTGGATTGAAGAGACATCGTTTTTAATTCCATATGCTCCTTCTATTCTCTCTGCGCCAATATGCAGGGTTCTGGAAATAACAAGAGATGTATAACCATCGGTATAAATAACCTCTACATACTGATTATTAACTTTTACAAACAATACTTTTCCGGCAGAAACAGATTCTACAAGTTTTTCATCGGCAGCTGCAAGCGTGTCTCCCTGAGCATCTAAGAATCTGAGAGTTTGTGACAAAGTATGGATATTAACCTTTCCTTCGTATATATCTCCGTTTGTAAACTTAATCCGGGCATCGGTAAAATCCGGCAAAATGTACAACTTAGATTTGAAGAAATCCCCTTCGACAACTTTTCCTTTCGAGACCTTGATAAACCCGGATTGAGCCGACAGCATCAAACAAGAAAATAGAAAAATAATAATTAAAGTGACCTTCTTCATAATCATTTTATTGGATTGATTTAGGGTGTTGAAAGTACTAAAATTACTTTTAAAATCTAAAAATATTTATTACTTTTGGATTATAGTTGATATACCATGCCCACTCCTCATCAAATAGCAAAAGAGTTCGAGATAGAGACAGAGCTTATATCGGCAAAACCCTTGGGCGGGGGCTTTGCCAAAAAAGGATGTATAGCAAAGAGATTTTCAATATGGTCTGTAACACGAAGGTGGCTACCGGCCATATTAATTTATTGTACCATTCAAAACTAATTACCGGCTAATCAGTTAAAAATAAACAAATTAATATAAGTACTAATATCTAAAAAAATAGCTATGGCAAAAGAAAAAAAATTCATTACCTGTGATGGTAATTACGCCGCAGCACATGTAGCATACATGTTTAGCGAACTTGCAGCAATTTATCCTATTACTCCGTCATCTACAATGGCCGAGTATGTAGATGAATGGGCTTCTTTCGGGAAAAAGAACATCTTTGGAGAAACACTAAAGGTGGTTGAGATGCAGAGTGAAGGAGGAGCTGCCGGAGCTTTACACGGAGCACTTCAGGCAGGTGTTCTTGCAACTACATTCACAGCCTCACAGGGTTTGCTTCTTATGATTCCTAATATGTACAAGATAGCCGGGGAACTTCTTCCAACAGTGTTCCACGTTTCTGCGAGAACTCTTGCATCTCAGGCTTTGTCCATCTTTGGCGACCATTCGGATGTGATGTCGGCAAGACAGACCGGTTTCGCATTCCTGGCCTCAAGCAGCGTTCAGGAGGCATTGGATATGGCAGCCGTTTCGCATCTTTCTACCCTTAAATCAAGGGTACCTTTTGTACACTTCTTTGACGGCTTCAGAACTTCACACGAAATTCAGAAAATAGAAGACATCAACCCTGCCGACCTTAAAAAGATGATAAGCGAAAAATCTTTAAACAGTTTTCGCGGCAGAGCATTAAATCCTAACAGGCCCGTAACAAGAGGAACAGCACAAAACCCGGATGTATTCTTCCAGGCTCGTGAAGCTTCAAACTCTTTCTACGACGGAGTTCCGGATATCGTAGCAAGATATATGGGAGAGGTAAGTGAACTTACCGGAAGGCATTATCTTCCATTTGACTATTACGGCGACCCTGAGGCTGAAAACATAATAATCGCAATGGGTTCTGTTTGTGAAACTATTCGCGAAACAGTTGACTACCTTATTGAGAAAGGTGAAAAAGTTGGCGTTATTACAGTTCGCCTGTACAGACCATTCTCGGCAAAATATTTCTTCCGCGTACTTCCAAAGAGCGTTAAGAGAATCGCTGTTCTTGACAGGACAAAAGAACCGGGTGCAGTTGGCGAACCTCTTTATGTAGACATCAAATCGGAAATAGCAGAGAAAGGCGGGAAAATGCCGCTTATCGTTGGCGGACGTTACGGTCTTTCTTCAAAAGACACAAGCCCTGCTCAAATATTGTCGGTTTTTGACAACTTAAAAATGAAAGAGCCTAAGAACGGCTTCACAATTGGTATCGTAGACGACGTAAGCTTTAAATCACTTCCTTTGAAGGAGGAAATCAGCCTTGCCAAAAAAGGCGTAAAAGAGTGCAAATTCTACGGACTTGGTTCAGATGGTACAGTAGGCGCAAACAAAAATACGATTAAGATTATCGGAGAGACTACTCCAAAATATGTTCAGGCATACTTCGACTACGACTCTAAGAAGTCAGGCGGATATACTTGTTCTCACTTAAGATTCGGAGACACTCCAATCACTTCGCCATATCTGGTATCAAATCCCGATTTCGTGGCCTGCCACGTTACTTCATATCTGAATAAATATGATGTTTTAAGAGGAATAAAGAAAGGCGGCACTCTTTTGCTTAATACCCTCTGGTCTACTCAGGAAACAATTGATAAACTTCCCGACCATATTAAAGCAACCATTGCCAAAAAAACTCTTAATCTGTATATTATCAATGCAACCAAAATTGCAGAAGAGATTGGCTTAGGAAACAGGACAAACACCATCCTTCAGTCTGCATTCTTCCAGATTGCGGATATTATCCCTGCAGAACAGGCCATTAAGGAGATGAAAAAGGCTGCCGAAAAATCTTACGGCCGCAAAGGTGATACAGTATTGAAAATGAACAATGCTGCTATTGACAGAGGTTCGGAATACGAAAAAGTAGAAATACCTTGTGATTGGAAGAACCTCACTGCTAAGTTCCGCCCTTCAAACTTTGACAGGCTTGCACCGGACTGGGTAAGAAATGTAGCGGATGTTGTAAACTCTCAGGCAGGCAACGACCTTCCTGTAAGTGCATTCCTTCATCTCGAAGACGGAACAATTCCTTCTGGAACTGCAGCATACGAAAAGAGAGGCATTGCAACTCATGTTCCGGAATGGCAGCCTGAAAACTGTATCCAGTGTAATCAGTGCGCATACGTTTGCCCTCACGCTGCAATTCGTCCGTTCCTTATGAATGAAGAGGAACAGGGAAAAGCTCCTTCCGGAATTAAGAAGGTTAAAGGAAACGGTCCTTTCAAAGATTACAGTTTCACAATTCAGGTTACTCCAATGGACTGCACAGGTTGCGGCAACTGCGCCGATGTATGTCCTGCGAAGACAAAGGCTCTTGTTATGAAGCCTCTTGAAACTCAGGAACACGAGCAACCTAAT
>JAGDMC010000041.1 GCA_017860395.1 Bacteroidota bacterium
TTATGGTATGTTCATATATTTATGGGTCTGCAGAGAAATATTCCAGCAGGGATTTGCCTTTACATATTCTATTATCACAGGGAGCATGGTTTTAATCCTGCTCCATTCCGGCTGCAAATAAAGCATGCAGTTATTGCCAACGAGAGCCTTATTTTTTTCTGCCCAGATAAAATCTTCTTCATTTTCAATGATAACCTTTAATTCCGAAGCAATCTTGTATATTTCCTGTACCGGGGGTTTTTTCTTTTTTGGAGAGAGGCATATCCAGTCGAAATTTCCGCTAATGGAAGAAGAACCGGAAGTTTCAAGAAATATTTCAAGGCCGTTGCTTTTGAGCAGAGAACATAATTTTTCAAGAGGATAGTTTAGCGGTTCACCGCCAGTAATTACAATTGCTTTTGCAGGATAATTCAATGCTTCTTTAACTATATCCTCTACCGGAACAGGAGGGTACAGCGAAGGGTTCCATGTCTCTTTGGCATCGCACCAGCTACAGCCAACATCACATCCTCCCAGTCTTATAAAATATGCCGGTTTTCCTGTATTAAATCCTTCACCCTGTATAGTGTAGAAACTCTCAACCAGTGGAAGAAGCGCTCCCTCTTTTAATATTGGAAATTTCATTTTTTCTTAATTTTTTGCAAAGTTAATAAAACAACTCAATTATGCCGTTTTGTCATATTCAGGCAACTGGCAGATTTGTTGCAATACATGTATGAAGAAGGAAATAAACAATAATAGATATGAACAAGCAAGATTATGAAGCACTTAATACTTATGCGAATAACCTGAATAAACAAGCTGGTGCGGGCAAACTGGATCCTGTAATAGGAAGAGACGAAGAGATTCGCAGGGTTCTTCAGATTCTAAGCAGAAGAACCAAAAACAATCCGATTCTTGTTGGAGAACCGGGCGTAGGAAAAACTGCAATTGCCGAAGGCATTGCACAGAGAATTGTACACGGAGATGTCCCCGAGAACCTTAAATCAAAGATACTTTTCTCTCTTGATATGGGTGCCCTCATTGCAGGAGCAAAGTATAAAGGGGAGTTTGAGGAGAGACTTAAAGCGGTGGTAAAAGAGGTGACAGAGAGTGCCGGAGAGGTGCTTCTGTTCATCGACGAAATACATACTCTTGTTGGTGCCGGAAGAGGAGACGGAGCAATGGATGCTGCGAATATCCTAAAACCGGCGCTGGCAAGGGGAGAACTAAGGGCAATCGGATCCACAACGCTGGATGAATATCAGAAATATTTTGAGCAGGATAAAGCACTGGAGAGAAGGTTTCAGATGGTTATGGTGGACGAACCTTCTCCTTCTGAGGCGGTATCCATTTTGAGAGGTCTTAAGGAACGCTACGAAAATCACCACAAAGTACAGATTAAGGATGACGCAATACTTGCTGCAGTTGACCTTTCTCACAGATATATAACATCCCGTTATCTCCCGGACAAGGCAATTGACCTCATTGATGAAGCGGCATCAAAAATCCGTATTGAAATTAATTCAGTTCCTGAGTCTATAGATGAACTAAACCGAAAAATCCGCCAACTGGAGATTGAAAGGGAGGCGATAAAAAGAGAAGGAGACAAAGAGAAGGTGGCTGAACTGACAGTGCAGATTGACGAACTTGGTTCCGAAAGGGCAAAGAAAAATACTGTCTGGAGGGAGGAGAAGAGTATAGTTGATAAAATCCAGAAAAAGAAAATTGAGATTGAGGAGTTCAAATTCAGGGCTCAGGAGGCAGAAAGGAGCGGAGACTACGGCAAGGTTGCAGAACTCAGATACGGGAAGATTACAGCGGCCGAAAAGGAGATAGAACAGCTTATGAAGCAAAAGGGCAGCGATGAGTTTTCTATGATTAAAGAATCTGTTGAACCGGAAGACATTGCGGAGGTTGTTGCAAAATGGACAGGAATTCCGGTAAAGAGAATGCTGGAGAGTGAGAAGGAGAAACTTTTGAGAATGGAGGATGCTCTTCACAACAGAGTTATTGGACAGGATGAGGCAATTGCTGCTGTTTCCGATGCAATAAGAAGGAGCAGGGCAGGGCTTCAGGATATGAAGCGGCCAATAGGATCTTTTCTTTTTCTGGGTACAACCGGGGTAGGAAAAACAGAGCTTGCAAAAGCTTTGGCAGAATTTCTGTTTAACGATGAGAACCTGATGACCAGAATTGATATGAGCGAATATCAGGAGAGACACTCAGTCTCAAGACTCGTAGGTGCTCCTCCGGGTTACATAGGGTACGAAGAGGGAGGCCAGCTTACAGAAGCAGTGCGCAGGAAGCCATATTCGGTGATTCTTCTGGACGAAATTGAGAAAGCTCACTCAGATGTTTTTAACATTCTTTTACAAGTACTTGACGATGGAAGGTTAACGGATAACAAGGGAAGAACCGTTGACTTTAAGAATACCATACTAATAATGACATCAAATGCCGGATCGGCAATTATTCAGGATAATCTTAGCAGGCTAAACGACAAAAACAGGGAAGAACTCCTTGAAAAAACCAGAATAGAGGTTCTTGAGACACTAAAAAACAGTGTACGGCCGGAATTTCTCAACAGGATTGATGAAATTATAATGTTTCATCCTCTCACAATGGATAACATGAGAGACATCCTGAAACTGCAAATTGCCGGGATTCAAAAACTTCTTGAAGAAAAGGGGCTGGAACTTCAATTTACGGATTATGCAATGAAATACCTGTGCAATAAGGGTTATGACCCGTCCTACGGTGCAAGGCCAATAAAAAGAGTGTTACAAAAAGAGCTTGTTAACGAACTTGCAAAGGCCCTGTTAAAAGGGACGCTCAATAAGGAGAAACCGATAATTGTAGACTTCTTTGAAGACCTGCTGGTCTTTAGAAACTAAACATAAATATATCGCTTGATTTTTTGAGTGGCAGTCTTTTCAAAAGGGACTTGCTGCTCAATAATTTCAACAATTTTCGAAGATTTGTTCACTCTGCTGTTTACAAAATCCAGAAGTTCTGCTTTAACTTTGTTTACTCTTTCCTGCAGGTTTATAACAGCTTCTTCGTTAAATGTGTGAAGCGCTTCAATCTGTTCATAGTTAAAGTGAACCATTGCGATAAGTTTCCCTTTTACAACAGTAACGAGAGACTCGAGCACAAGATCGTGCTCATTAATTATTGACTCAATCTCTTCCGGATAGATATTTTCGCCGTTGGCTCCTACAATCATATTATCCATTCTTCCTTTAATGAACAGATTGCCATCCTTGTCAAGGAATCCAAGGTCTTTAGTGCGGAACCATCCGTCTTTGGTAAAACATGTGGCTGTTGTATCAAGGTCTTTGTAATATCCCATCATTACAGTTGGGCCTTTAATGACAATTTCGCCTATGTTTTGAGCGTTTGGATTATGGATTTTCATTTCAAGGCCTTTAAGATGGGGGCCTGTAGACTGCAGTTTTACTTTCCCGGGTAAAGCACCGGCAAGTAGTGGAGATGTTTCGGTAAGTCCATATCCTATTGAGTATGGAAAACCTGCATCTGCAAGAAACCGCTCAACAGCAGCATCGAGTTTTGACCCGCCAACGCCAAAGAATCTTAGTCTTCCTCCAAATGTCTGTAAAAGTTTTTTTCCGGCGATTTTATGAAATCCTCTCCGGATAAAGGAGATTGAGTACAGAAACTGCATAATCCAGTTTTTTGTAAACATTGGACGGATTTTGTTCTTATATATCTTTTCAACTATCAGGGGAACGCTAAATATCATTGTAGGTTTTACCTCTGCAAGTGCAGGCATCAGAAGGGAAGGAGTGGGAACCCCATCGAGATATACCACATGTGCTCCCCGCGAAAAAGGAAATATCATTCCCAGACTGCATTCATACGCATGAGAAAGAGGAAGAATAGAGAGAAAAACATCATTTTCATCTATAGGGAACAGTACCTGCGCCAGCTGATTCATTGCCACAAGATTGGAATGGCTCAGCATGACTCCTTTAGATGCTCCGGATGTGCCGGATGTATATATTATTGATGCGAGTTCCTGATAAGATGGCTTTTCGGGGACAACAATTTCCGCACCAGTGTTCTCTTTAATTACATCAAAATTGTCCATTAAAATAATAAGAGACAACTTGTTGGATAAACTCTCGGGTATTTTATACTGTAATTTTGCAGAGACGATAAGTGCCTTAGCCTCTGAATGTTCCATGATATTTACAATCTCAAAAGCTGTAAAATCGGGAAGGACAGGAACAACTACGCGGGATGATGTTGTTATGGCGAAATAGGAGACTGCCCAGTTTGGCATATTGCTTCCCAGGATTGCTATTTTATCTCCGGCACTAAGCCCGGATTTGTTAAAAATACCGGCAAGCTTATCTACTTCGGCTCCGAATTCTTTATAAGAAAGTTTATATTTTTTATTCAGTGTGAATGCCGGCCGATCGGAAAAATCAGCAATACTTTTGGAATAAAGGTCTGCAAGGCTCAGTTCTGGTATATCCCCAATCATATTAAAATCTTTATCATGTTCAACAAAGATATAAATATTCTATAGACTGGAATAATTGTCAGTGGTCCGATTTTTGTTAAATTTGTATCAGAAATTACAAAAAAGGCAAAATGTTTTTTAAAAAGACTTTTCAGAAAAGAGCACTCGCGAAGTTGGATACTAAGCGAGATGTTGTTTTTATGCCTGTATATAATGCAAAAAAGGTAACAATAATCTACAGCACGGAAGAGGAAGGAATAGGAGAGGCGATAGATTTTCTTACCTCTTTTCTCGAAGAAAAGAAAATTGCTTACGAGGGAATTGCAATAAATCTTGGGAAAAATATAACTGACCCGGCCTCTCTCAAGGAAGGCATAGCACTAGTTGACAAAAAGTGTGTAAACAATTACGGCTTACCATTGACCGAAATTAGGATTCCATTTGGAGGCGAGTGTTCCGACCTTCTTTTTGATTTTGCAGCGGGTTATAATTTTACTCATGACTACATAGTGAAAATATGCAGTTCAAGGTTTAAAACAGGCAGAAGCAACTACGACAATAATCCATTTGATTTTGTTGCTGGCAGCGGGGCGGGCACACCCCTTAATTTTGTGAAGCATGCCATTAACTATTTAACATCCATTAAACCGGCATAATAAATGATTGACGATCTTTTTAACTCGCAAGAAGAGGATGAAGAAGAGGACTTTTCTCACTTGATTCCAGCTTGTGAAGAGGCAATGACAGACGGCAAGATGGACTCCCTGCGATTTTCGGAAGAGGAGTATGAGTTCCTTTTGAATAACTTCATTATGGAGGGCAACGACAATATGGTAAATGAACTTGCCCGTCTTGCATATATTCAGCATCCATATTCGGCCGACCTGGTAATCCGGTATGCCGATGTTCTTATTGTCAGAAGGGAAACTGAAAAAGCGAAAGAGATATTGCAAAATCTGCTTGAGAGAACTTCCGACAACGGAGATATTTATTTTCTCATTGGAAGGGCATGTCTCAAGAGCGGGGAACATGAAGAGGCAAGGGAAAATATTAACAAGGCAGTAGCGTTATTGCCGGATGAGGCTTCAGAAATGTTCCATACTGCTGCGCAGGATTATATTGATTTGGCCGAATTCGAGCGGGCACTGGACTACCTCATAGATGCCGAAGCTGCAGATTCCAGCGATACAGAGCTTTATAACGATGTTGCCTTTTGTTATGAACGGCTTAACCGCTTTGAAGAGAGTCTGGTTTATTATGAAAAATATCTGGATCAGGATCCTTTTAACGATAATGTGTGGTTTAATGTTGGCACAATTCACGCCCGTGAACTGCGTTTCGACAAATCGCTTGAAGCATTTGACTACGCAATAGCCCTCAACCCGGAGAACTCATCGGTGCTTTACAATAAGGCAATCGTATATGTAAACACGGAAAATTTTCAAAAAGGCATCGATACTTTTACTGAGTTTCTAAAGTTTGAACCCGATAATATTTTTGCAATTGTGGGAATTGCCGAAGCACTTCTTGCAATGGATAACCTGCCGGAAGCTGCCCGCTACTATCAGGAGGCGCTTACCCTTGAGAAAGGGAATCAGGAAGCAAATTCAGGGCTTGCATTAATAAGCATGCTCAACCACGATCACTACAGTGCTCTTGTGTATCTCAGGAGAGTTATCGGATCGGAGAGTGTAGACTACAACTTTCTTTCCGGCCAGCTTTTAATAGAATTTAAGAGGACACTCCTTCCGGAATTCCTTGTATATTATCTTGTTGCATTATATTATACCCATTCTATGGATTCATTTGTTGCAAACCTGGAAGTACTTTTGACAATGGATGAACTTTGGCTCAAAAAATTATACGAACTTGTTCCCAAGCTTAAAAAGGATATAGCAATCACAAAGAAAATTTCTAAACTAAGAGAAAAATAACCGACACCCTATGGAATCTGTACAATTTATTGAATGGTGCCTTGAGAATCTGAATTACTGGACCATTACACTTTTAATGGCAATCGAGAGTTCTTTCATTCCCTTTCCTTCCGAAGTAGTTATCCCTCCAGCTGCATACAAAGCTGCAGAAGGAGAGTTGAACATATTCCTCGTAGTGTTTTTTGGCACTTTGGGTGCCCTCATAGGTGCAATGGTTAATTATTACTTAGCGTATTTTCTTGGAAGGCCTATTATATATAAACTTGCAAACAGCAGATTAGGAAGGATTTGTCTTATTGATGAGCATAAAGTTCATACAGCAGAAGCTTTCTTTATTAAGAGAGGAGCCCTTTCTACATTCGTTGGCAGGCTTGTACCCGCCGTCCGTCAGCTTATTTCCCTACCGGCAGGCCTTGCAAAGATGAAGTTGTCCAAATTTATTCTTTACACAACCCTTGGTGCCGGAGCCTGGAACATCATCCTCGCCGCCATCGGTTACAGCCTTCACAGCGTTGTTCCTAAAGACCAGCTTATGTCAAAAGTCAACTACTACAGTTCGGAAATATCATGGGTAATGGTAGGCATAGCTGTATTAATTGTCCTTTACTTTGTATACAGAGGCTTCACAAAACCAAAAAACACTTCCGAAGTACTTTAGATTATAAAAATATTATTATCTTTGCACTCCCCAACGGGAAACCTTTAACAAGGGGTTCGGTAGCTCAGTTGGATAGAGCAACAGCCTTCTAAGCTGTGGGTCTTGGGTTCGAATCCCAACCGAATCACAAAGCAAAAAAAACTTAAGCTGTGCATCGCACAGCTTTTTTTATTTTGGGGCTGACCGCATGCAAATGCATTTGCTGCGGCTGCCCCAAATAAAAAAGGGCAGAGCCCCTTAAGTTTTTTTCTTTGTTGAAGCCCCCACCAAGGATCACCGAGCGGGAGCGAGGTAATCCCAACCTTTATTTGCTTTAGACTTTAATTTATTGAATTATAACAAAGATAAATGTTTATAATAATTTGTTTATCTTGCTATTGATTTGCAGATAATTAAACAATATGAAAAGAATTTTCCTGTTGTGCGTAATTTTAATTTCAACCTACCTGGTATTTGCCCAAGATCATGAAGTGGTAAAAGGGAAGGTTAAGTCTGTTGATTCAAAATTATTATGGACAATGCTTGAGAAGGAAGCATGGACCATTTCGAGATTTGAATACGACAGTTTGGGGAAAATATTAATGATAAAAAGTTCAGAAACATACTATAAAGCAGCACCTTCGATTACTTTATTTTCATATGACAGCAAGGGCAGGGAGATTATGCAAAGGATTTATGACAGTGACACTTTGCCTGCACAACTTAAGGCAACGATGGAGCATGTATTCCGAAACGACTCTCTTTATTATTGGAAGATATCTTCATCCAGGAACAAAGATGTGAAAATAGAATACTACGAATACGACGACAGAGGAAACCTCTTAACAAAACCATATATAGAATGGTTGCCCGGATACTTTGAGTATGATTCCCTTAACAGAGTCGTAAAAGCAGACGGATATGAAGACGGAGAGTCATTTTTATATAGGGATGGACTTTTAATTAAAAGTATTGTTGCCTATGGCGATCATTATGTGACTACATACTTTGAAAATGGGCTGCCGTCGTCTTTCGAAAGCTATCTGGATGGAGTATCCTTTGATATGAAACAAGGAGTACCTTCAGATTCTGGTTCGTTGCCTTATCAGGCATGGAACTTCAGGTATGAATATGATCAGTATGGAAACTGGACTCACCAGTATTTCAAAGACAGAAAATCCGGAAAAGAGAAGTTAAGTGGAATAAGAATTTTTGAGTATTGGTATGAAAAGCGATAATCTTGCTACAATTTAAATCGTAACTATTGAATCGATTATTGTGTCAAGTTTTTTTCGTTTTGAATTGCTCCTTTACCTCTTAAAGCTGCTCCTGTGTGAGCTGTTTTGTGTTCAGCTTTAATAACCAGTAATATACATTCTGTTGTCCGGTAGTTACTACATAAGTCTGAACGAACTCCCATCCTTGTGATCCCATCCAGTTCATAGCATCGACAATTGAATTAAATGTGATTACTTTACCATTTTCATCGCGAAGCAGTATAAACTACATTCGCAAATGAATCCGCCTTTACAATAACATTGACAGGCTGCTGATTAAAAGTAACCAGACAGTTTTAGTGAAGTCATATGTAATACGTAAAACACGTAGATTAAATTCAGAAATTCCATTATTGCGGGCTGTTTTCACTCATCATAAATTTGGATATAATTTAAAATCAAATTTATATGAAAAAAACGCTTCTATTTTTATGCTTTTCTATTCTTTTTGTTTCCAATTCCATGGCACAAAAACTTGAGTTCGGAGCAGATCTTTTTAACCGTTACATCTGGCGCGGTATGGATTTGGGAGGGAAAAGCCCGAGTATACAACCTTGGGTTAAGTTGAACATCGGGAACGATAGTCACGCTTTTTCAATTGGTACCTGGGGCGCTTTTTCACTGGCCGGAACATCAAACGAAGAGATTGACCTATATCTCACCTATACTTATAGGGGTGCTCTTTCGATTACTTTGACTGACTATTTTTTCCCAGGGTTAAACACAGGGTCAAAGGATAAATATTTTGAATGGGAAAAAGAGAAGACAGGGCATATATTGGAAGGTACCCTGGCCTTTAATGGTACGGAAAAAATTCCATTCACCGCTCTTTTTTCAATGAACCTCTATGGTAACGATGCTCG
>JAGDMC010000208.1 GCA_017860395.1 Bacteroidota bacterium
AATGCAGTGTGCATGTTCCGGTTCGACATCCGGAGGTATAAAAGTAGACAGGATATATATACTTTATCAGGCTTTCAAATCTCAGATTACAAAACAGAAACACCCAAATGCCGTTATTCCTGTAAAACTTGGCGAACAGACGCTGGACAAAGAAATTGTATACTCTGTCACTCTGTTTGTTGCTGTTTATATAATTATTGTTTTCGTTGTTGCACTCATGCTTACGGCAATGGGAGTGGATGCCATTGATGCCATAACCGGTTCGGCTGCGAATATGGGTAATGCGGGTCCGGGATTTGGCAAAGTGGGTTCGCTGGGCAATTATTCATCAATTCCTGCACTTGGCAAGTTTATTCTGTCCGTTGAGATGTTACTCGGTCGTATGGAAATATACTCTTTGCTTCTGATATTTGTTATTTTCAGACGGAGATAGGAGAAATCTATGGCTCTATCAGAATTTTTATTCGAAAAGATGACCGGCAAGCTTGGGTTTGAACCTACAGTTTGTCAGCAATCTCTTTTCAGGGATTTGTCGGAATTTGTTCTTATCGGAGAATCATCGTCTTCACACATAAAGAGGCTGATGGTAATTAACGGATATGCAGGTACAGGAAAGACTTCCTCGATAGCGGCACTGGTTTCCGTATTAAAGGAGTTTGGACGGAATGTGATTTTAATGGCTCCTACAGGCAGGGCCGCAAAGGTTCTTTCGGGGTATACGGGTGCAAATGCATTCACAATACATAAACAAATATACCGGCAACGCTCCATGCGGGATGGCCTCGGACTTTTTACCCTTAATGTAAACCTCAATAAGGAGACAATTTACATCGTAGACGAAGCTTCTCTCATTTCAAACTCGGGAATTGATTCAACATTCGGTTCCGGACATCTTCTGGATGACCTGGTTGAATATGTCTATTCGAACGACAGTAACAAACTTATTCTTGTTGGTGATTCGGCCCAACTGCCTCCGGTAGGGCTGGCTGTGTCTGATGCACTTGATCCGGAATTTATGGGCAGCTACGGTAATGTTGTTTATTCTCAGCTGCGAAGTGTCGTAAGGCAGGCGAAGACATCCGGAATTCTTCATAATGCAACTATTCTGCGGGAGATGATTGAAAAAGGAGAGGTTAATTTTCCAAAATTTGAACTCGGCAATTTTGATGATATTTTCAGGATAGGAGGTGCGGACCTCATTGAAGAACTCAATTCGGCATTCGAAAAAGAGGGCGCAGACAATACACTGGTTTTATGCCGTTCGAACAAAAGGGCAAACAGGTATAACAAAGGAATAAGAGCAAGCATTTTATTCAGGGAAGAGCGGTTGTGCCGCGGAGACAAAGTTATGGTAGTAAAGAACTGCTATCAGTTTCTTGATGATGTAGAGGAGATTGGATTTATAGCCAATGGCGATGTTGCCGAGCTTCTGAAAATATCCAACTACGAAGACCGTTACGGACTCACATTTGCCGATGCCGTACTCAGGTTCATGGACTATAATGACATCGAAATTAAGGCTAAGATTATTCTGGATACTCTTGAAAGCGAGAGCGCATCGCTTGGCTCCGAACAGCAAAAGAAACTTTTTGCAGATATAATGGAAGATTACAGCCATATCAAAACAAAAAGAAAGAGAATTGCAGCTGTTCGTGAAGACAAGTATTTCAACGCTCTTCAGATTAAATTTGCATCTGCTATTACCTGCCACAAATCTCAGGGCGGCCAGTGGAACACTATATTTATAGACAACCCGTTCTGGGGGCAGGACATTTCTGCCGATGATTTGAAATGGCTCTATACGGCGATAACCCGGGCAACCGGAAAGATATTTTTTGTTAATTTTGACAATAAGTTTTTTAGTAATAATTAATTATAAACAACCCGACCCGAATCATGAAAAAACTGCCTCTGTTTTTAAATTGCGTTATGGCTCTTGTTGCGCAACTTTTCATTTTTACACCTGCGGATGCTCAGGAATTAAAGCCCATTAAGCTGCCTCTCTCCTGGAAAAATGAAACTACTGTTATTCTTGTACAAATGGCCAAGGACAGCAGAAATTATTTTGAGTATGACATTAAGAGCGGAACAATGGCTGCTGCCAATATGCCGGCTCCTCCGGACGCAACACCTTCAGTCGCTGTAAAAAACGGAGATATTTTTTATTATGATATTAAGAAAAATGAAAAACGTATAACTGAAACCAAAGCAGAAGAGAAGAATCCTGTTTTGTCTCCGGATTTTACACGTATAGCATTTACAAGGGATAACAACCTTTTTTCAATAGAACTTGCAACCGGAAAAGAGATTCAATATACAAAAGACGGCTCGGATCTTATTTTAAACGGATGGGCCTCATGGGTATATTATGAGGAGATATTTGGCCGGCCTTCGAGATACAGAGCATTCTGGTGGTCGCCGGACAGCAGGAAAATCGCCTTTTACAGGTTTGACGATTCCAAAGTGCCCATGTTTCCCATTTACAGTTCGGAGGGGCAGCACGGCTTTATTACAGAAACCCGCTATCCGATGGCAGGTGACCCGAATCCAAGTGTGAAAATAGGTGTTACAGGAGTTGACGGTGGGGGAATTACCTGGGCAGATTTTGACGAAAGTGCCGATCAGTATTTTGGCCCTCCTCAATGGGCCTCAGACAGCAGGAACCTTTTGATTCAGTGGATGAACAGAGATCAGAACAATCTGATTGTTTATGCAATAAATTCTGCCGACGGAACAAAAAAAGAGATTTACAAGGAGTTTCAGAAAACCTGGATTGACTGGATTGAAGATATACAGTTTGGAGAACTTGGGTTTTACTTCGTCAGAGACTTTGAACTTTGGGAACAATTGTATTACCAGTCTTATGACGGCAAAACCCTTGTAAAACTAACCGAAGGTAAGAACTGGGGAATAAAGGTTGTGAATTTTGACGAAATAAACCGCACAGTTTACTTTACGGCAAGGAGGGAGATATCTACCAGAAACGATTTCTATCGCCTTAGCTGGGATAAGAAAATGGATAAAAAGCAAATTGTAAGACTCTCTTCGGGAGAATATAACTTTGTTTCGCCTGTTTTATCTCCGGATAAAAAGCATTTTGTGGCCATCGCTTCAAATATTTCAACTCCGTCAAAACTCATTCTTGCTTCCTGCTCAAAAGGAGGAGTTGTTAAACCGGGTGAGTTGAAAGTAATAGAAGACTCAAAAGGAGATAAATTCAATCCCGAACAACTCCCTGTTGCAGAGATGATATTCATTACTACTCCGGACGGTTACCGCTTGCCTGCTTCAATCATCTGGCCCAAAAACATGGACAGAAGCAAAAAATATCCGGTACTTGTTAGTATGTAT
>JAGDMC010000209.1 GCA_017860395.1 Bacteroidota bacterium
CGATCTTTTTGAGAAGGTTATGGACTTAACTCATACTATCGTTCCAAAATCACTGGAAGGAAGAGGAATAGGAGGGATGCTTGTAAAACATGCTCTTGAATACGCCCGGGAATGCGGCTATAAAATAAAACCGACCTGTTGGTTTGTAGACAAATTCATTAAAAAAATCCATGGCTACGAAGATCTTGTTATGGTTGTCCCGGAAGATAACCATAACGGACCGGTCTGCGAGATTTAGTCAGCTTTAAAATTTACCAGCCAAACGGGTGTGGCGATTGTTCAAGGCGGGCGAGGGGATGGTAGTCTCCTTTGAGCCCAACAGGAGTTGCATGCCTTATATCGTGCACGATCTGTACTGCATTTCTGGCTTCGGCCAGACCAAAACCATTGCCGGCAATGATTCTTTTGTAAGACTCGGTATGCAACTCTGTAAAGCCGTCCGAGAACTCTATATCATTTCCCTCCATCATAAGTGACCGGAAAGTTCTTTTCCCTGCAGCTTTTGCAGTCGCAGGCAAGGTATCTGCATTTATCGAGAGGAAATAACGCACACGTGCCTTTTCGAACTCAAGAAATCCGGAAACCCTGTCATGGCCCGCTATATGAACGATATTGGATTTAACGTTGCCGAAAACCCATGAAAGCATGTCGTAAAAGTGAACCCCGATATTTGTGGCAACGCCGCCGCTTTTACGCGGGTCTCCCTTCCAGCTTGTATAATACCAGTTTCCGCGGGAAGTTATATATGTGAGATCAACGTCATAAATTTTATCTGAAGGACCCGATGCAACCTTGTTTTTAAGAGCAATAATAGCCTCATGGAGCCTCAACTGAAGAATTGTATTCACCCTTTTTCCGCTTTCTTTTTCTACTTCAAGAAGAGCATCAATGTTCCATGGATTCAGTACCAGAGGCTTTTCGCAAATAACATTGGCACCAAGACGCAGTCCGTATCTTATATGGGCGTCGTGAAGATAATTGGGAGTACAGATAGAAACATAATCTACACCTTTTACATTCCTTTTAAGTTTTGAAAGATGTCTGTCAAATAACTCAAACTCAGTAAAAAAGTCACACTCGGGAAAGAAGGAATCCATAATTCCAACGCTGTCAAATATATCATAAGATGCAGCAAGATTGTTGCCCGTATCCTTAATCGCTTTCAGATGTCGTGGAGCTATATAACCGGCAGCCCCCATGAGTGCAAAATTTTTCATATCATATAAGATAAAATCCGGCCAAAGGTACAAAAAATCACCGCCGCTCAATTACAACAAGATAAACATCATTACCGGGCAAACGATAACTTTTTTCAGGTTCATAAAATGTAGTTTCGAAATCTTCTGACGCAAACCGTGATATCATTGTATCCTTTTCAATTACAAGGGACACGGTACGGAAACCCGATGAAAGAAGAGCCTTTTCGTATCCTTTGAAAATAGTTCTGTCGGTTGTCCTAAACCGGCCTTTAATAGATTTTTTATCAAAAATATAGATGCTAAGAGTGTCATTTTCACCTGTGGCATTCCGGAGTGTAAAACTTTCGATGCCGTATTTGTCGGGACTCTCCCAGACCGAATTAATATGATTCCAGCCTTTGCGTTCGAAGAAGCCCTTGACTTCTTCAACACTTTTGTTGTCGCAGGCAACTGCAAATTCCATAAATGAAACCGGTTCGCCGCTCCCTTTCAGGATATTCTGTCCAAGAACAGGTTTTACTGCCCATATAAAGGAGAGAAGCGATATTGCTGCAATCCTTAAAACGTTTAGTTTCATAACTAATTTTCTAATATATCTTCCGGAGTTACCGGGGTATAAGGTCCCTCCTTAACTTCAAAAATTACAGTCCCTTTATCAAGAACTTCTAAATTGTGAAATGTTCCTGCAGGGATGTTGAACCCGTAATTGCCGTCACACGGGTCGAGTATGCAACTCTCAAGAATTGTTTTGTCTTCTTTATATAAAATGAGCCTAATTGCGCCCCTTAAAACAATATATGTTTCATCTGTGTGCCTGTGCCTGTGAACCGGAAAAATTGTGCCGGGCTCCAGTGCATTTAGCAGCCTCTGGACAGGAGAATCAGGCCTTTCATGCAAATTGAAGTTCATCCTGAGCCTTGGTGATTCCTTTGCCCTTTGTCCAACTTTGTCTAAGAGAGCATTGTCAATCTTTACCATGAAATTATCCTTTGTACATAGCATCGTAGTACTTCTGATAATCACCCGAAGTAACATTATCCAGCCATTCCTGATTTTCAAGATACCAACGGACAGTTTTTTCGATGCCTTCCTCGAACTGGAGCGAAGGTTCCCAGCACAGCTCACGGTGGAGTTTGCCGGAGTCAATGGCATAACGGAGGTCGTGTCCTGCACGGTCTGTAACATAGGTAATCAACTTCATTGAAGCGCCCTCGGGGCGCCCGAGCTGTTTGTCTACCGTTCTAATGAGCACCTTTATCAAATCAATGTTTTTCCATTCATTAAAGCCGCCTATGTTATAAGTATCTCCGGTTTTACCCTTGTGAAAAATAAGATCTATTGCCGATGCGTGGTCCTCAACATATAGCCAGTCGCGCACATTTTCGCCCTTACCGTAAACAGGGAGCGGTTTATTGTGACGGATATTGTTTATGAAGAGTGGAATGAGTTTTTCAGGAAACTGAAACGAACCGTAGTTGTTTGAGCAGTTTGAAATTTTTACCGGCATTCCGTATGTATCGTGATATGCACGTACAAAATGGTCACTTGATGCTTTAGATGCCGAGTAAGGAGAATGTGGGTCATATTTTGTATCCTCCGTGAAAAAAGTACCGTCATTTTCAAGCGATCCGTAAACCTCATCTGTTGATACATGATAGAACAGCTTACCGGCAAAACCTGCCTTTCCCTTCTCTCTTTCGCTCCAGTAAAGGCGAGCTGCCTGGAGCAGAGATAGAGTTCCCATTACGTTTGCCCTGGCAAAAGCAAATGGATCTTTAATTGATCGGTCGACATGTGATTCTGCGGCAAGGTGAATTACGCCATCAATCTGATATTTTGCAAACAAGGCCTGCATAAGCTCAAGATCACAAATATCTCCCTTAACAAATGTATAATTTGGTTTTTTCTCAATGTCCTTAAGATTTGCAAGATTACCTGCATATGTAAGTAAATCGAGGTTGATTATTTTATAGTCCGGATATTTATTAACCATTAATCTCACAAGGTGTGACCCGATAAATCCGGCACCTCCGGTTATGAGTATGTTTTTCATATTATTCTTTTTTTATTTTTTCGATTCTAATTTTTTCCAAAAATCTTTGTTTGAAACAGGTACTCTCCAGTGCGGAATCTCAATTCC
>JAGDMC010000210.1 GCA_017860395.1 Bacteroidota bacterium
CGCTTAAAGAATTTTTTTGCAAGATACAAAATTTAGATAAGATTGTTAACTTTGTGGCATGCCGAGCATGCTGGACAGTGAAATCAAATTTCTTCCCGGAGTGGGGCCAAAAAGAGCTGTGCTTCTTGAAAAGGAGCTTAACATTAAAAGCTTCCGGGACATGCTCACTCTTTTCCCTTTCAGATATATAGACCGTACCAAGATTTACTCGATTTCCGAGATTGAGGCAAGCATGAGTTATATCCAGCTCCGCGGTAAAATCACAAGAATAAACGTAATAGGAGAAAAAGGCCCGGCTAAAAGGCTGGTGGCATCTCTTGCCGATTCAACAGGGGTAATTGATCTTGTGTTTTTTAAAGGGGTAAAATGGGTAAAAGATAAGTTGCGTCTCAATACCGAATATATCGTATTTGGCAAACCAACTGTTTTTAACCAGAGCTTAAACATTGTCCATCCCGAGATAGACCCTGCCACTGAAGAAAATCCTTTCTATGTGGGGAACATGATAGGAGTTTATACTTCAACAGAAAAAATAAGAAACAGCGGAATAGGAAACAAGCAGTTTGCCCGCTTTGAGGCAACACTCCTAAAGCAATGCCATGAGAGCATCCGGGAGACACTTCCGGGCTATATCATGGAAAATAAGAAGCTGCTTCCTCTAAGGGATTCTCTGCAAAACATACACTTTCCAGCCGACCTTAAAATCCTTTCTCAGGCCCAGATGCGCCTCAAGTTCGAAGAACTCTTCTATTTGCAGCTTTCTCTTCTCAAGCAAAAAAGTTTTCGCCAGAGGACAGCAAAAGGGATACTCATGAATAAGGTTGGAGATTACTTCAATACCTGCTTCAAAAACATTCCGTTTGAACTGACGAATGCCCAGAAAAGGGTTATAAAAGAGGTCCGGTCCGATTTCACATCCGGTAAGCAGATGAACAGGCTTCTTCAGGGAGACGTGGGGAGCGGAAAGACAATGGTCGCTCTTCTTTGCGCCCTTCTAGCAGCAGACAACGGTTATCAGTCATGCATTATGGCACCCACAGAAGTTCTTGCAAACCAGCACTTCAAAGGAGTTGACAACATAATAAAGGGTTCAGGAATAAAAGCGGCTCTTCTCACAGGCAGTACAAAGGCAAAAGAGCGAAGAGCTATTTCGGAAGGTCTTCTTAACGGAACTATCAACATCCTGTTTGGAACACATGCTCTCATTGAAGAGAGTGTCCAATTTTCCAATCTCGGTTTTGCCGTGATTGACGAACAGCACCGTTTTGGAGTTGAACAACGCGCTAAATTATGGAGCAAGAACGAGGCAATGCTTCCGCATGTGCTTGTAATGACAGCAACTCCCATTCCCAGAACGCTTGCCATGACCTTATACGGCGACCTTGACATTTCTGTAATAGACGAGCTTCCTCCCGGAAGAAAATCCATACAGACAATTCATGCCACAGAAGCGCAGAGAACCAGGATATACTCTTTCATGAAAGAACAAATACGCGCCGGACGCCAGATTTTCATTGTCTATCCTCTTATCAAAGAGAGCGAAACAATGGACTTCAAAAACCTTAATGACGGATATATGAATATCATTGAGGAATTTAAAGCACCTGAGTACGTAACTGCAGTTGTGCATGGTCAGCAGAAAAATGAGAACAAAGCCTACGACATGGAACTTTTTGCATCAGGCAGAGCGAACATTTTGGTATCTACATCGGTTATAGAGGTTGGCGTAGATGTACCAAATGCGTCCGTGATGATGATAGAGAGTGCCGAACGCTTCGGACTGTCTCAGCTGCACCAGCTGAGAGGACGGGTTGGCCGGGGCACAGACAGTTCCTATTGCATACTAATGACGGGCCATAAACTCACAAAAGAGTCAAAACAAAGAATTGACCTTATGTGTTCTACGCAGGATGGTTTTGAACTTGCCGAGGCCGATTTAAGAATGAGAGGGCCGGGTGATATTGAAGGCACAATGCAAAGCGGTCTTCCTGTGGATCTGAAGATTTCCAATCTTGCTAAAGATTCACAGATTCTTGAAGATGCAAGAAATGTTGCTTCAAGGATACTTGAAGAGGACCCGCTCCTGGAGCAGCCCAGAAATTCCATCCTCCTCGAAGGGCTTTCCCGGTTGAAACGGGAAGTGAAGGACTATTCGCAGATTAGTTAATTTATAAAAAACACATATTATGAAATACATAGGAGCACATATCAGCGCTTCCGGCGGAGTAGAAAACGCACCTGTGAACGCACACAATATAGGGGCAACGGCATTTGCTCTGTTTACAAAGAACCAGCGGCAATGGGTTGCTCCTCCCATAACTAAAAAAAGTGCCGAACTTTTCAGGGAGCGATGTATGGAACTTGGTTATAAACCAATGCAAATACTTCCTCACGACAGCTATCTCATTAATCTGGGACACCCGGAGAGCGAAGGGCTTGAAAAATCGAGAGCAGCTTTTCTTGACGAAGTTCAAAGGTGTGAAATTCTGGGACTGGACAGGCTAAACTTTCATCCCGGCAGCCACCTTGGCAAAATATCAATAACAGAATGTCTTAAAACTATAGCGGAATCTATAAATATTACTCTGGGCAAGACTTCGGGCGTAACAGCGGTAATTGAAAATACTGCCGGCCAGGGAACCAACCTTGGACACACATTTGAGCAAATTGCAGAGATAATTTACCATGTAGAGGACAAATCCCGCGTAGGCGTTTGTATAGACACCTGCCACTCTTTTGCTGCCGGTTACGATTTGTCTTCAGTCAAAGGTTTCAATGAGGCATTTGACCATTTCGACAAAATCGTAGGATTTAAATACCTTAAAGGAATGCACCTGAACGATGCAAAAAAAGGTCTCAATTCCAGGGTGGACCGTCACGACTCTATAGGAGCAGGACTTCTTGGCTCCGAAACATTCAAAATCCTCATGAAAGATCACCGTTTCGACAATATTCCCCTAATACTGGAGACTCCAAACGATGATCTTTGGAAAGAGGAAATTTTACTGCTAAAAGCATGGGAGAATGAGTAATAATTTCAATTTATGAGATTTTTTCTGATATTCATAGTAACAATATTATACATGAACGGCACACAGGCACAAAACATAAAACCGCTAAACGACCTTGAAAAAAAGGTAATAGAGGGCAAAGGCACAGAAGCCCCTTTTACAGGTAAGTATTATAAATTCAAGGAAAAGGGCACTTACCATTGCCGAAAGTGCGGTGCCGCGCTTTATCGCTCTTCGGACAAATTTGACTCGGAATGCGGATGGCCAAGCTTTGACGACGAAATTCCTGGAGCCGTTACACATAAAAGGGACGCAGACGGAATAAG
>JAGDMC010000211.1 GCA_017860395.1 Bacteroidota bacterium
ATCTTATTTTATTATTTTCTACTCGCTTTATCTCATACATATCGCTATGCATTTCGATAAACCTATTACCTCTTTATCTCTCTCAAAATTTCAAAGAACAAGCCGTTTTTTCTTAAACGGGCTGCAAAGGTATTGACTTTTTTCAAATCTCCAAAAAATATTGAGATAAATTTCCAAAATAGGCCTGTTTTTAATCCCATGTACAATTTTACTATATTCGCCAAATTTTACTTTTATGAGAAGACTTTTTTTAATCTTGTCCGTGATTGGAATGTTTTGGACAAACAGCACCGACGCATGTACTAACCTGCTCATTACCAAAGGAGCAACAGCAAATGGTTCTTCGATGGTGAGCTATTCCGCCGACTCACATACCAGATATGGTGTTTTGGTTCATTACCCTGCACAGCAGTACCCAAAGGGAACTATGTTAAAGATTTATGAATGGGGTAAAGGACGTTTTCTGGGGGAAATTGCACAGGCAGAACAGACATATTCTGTTATCGGCAATATGAATGAATATCAGGTAGTAATAGGAGAATCCACCTGGGGTGGCCTTGAATCACAAATCGACCCCGAAGGTGTTGTTGATTACGGTTCTCTCATGTATATCGCGCTCCAGAGGGCAAAAACAGCCAGAGAGGCTATTAAGGTTTTTACAAGTCTTGCAAATGAGTATGGTTATGCATCATCCGGGGAGTCAATTTCAATTGCCGATCCTAACGAGGTTTGGTTCCTTGAAATTATTGGAAAGGCTCCCAAAAAAGTCAATGGTGTAAATATAAACAAGGGTGCTGTATGGGTTGCAGTGAGAATTCCGGATGGCTATATATCTGCACATGCAAATCAGGCAAGGATTACAAAATTTCCTTTAAATGATCCTGACAATTGTATGTATGCACAGGATGTTATTTCACATGCCCGCGAACAGGGTCTCTACTCCGGCAGTGATAAGGATTTCAGTTTTGCTGATACATACGGACCTGCAGACGGAGCCACAATCCGCGGATGTGATGCCCGCGTGTGGAGTTTCTTTAACCGTTATGGAGAAGAGGATATGAGCAAATACCTTGATTATGCTCTGGGGAAAAATACAAAAAACAGGATGCCGCTTTACGTTAAGGCTAAGCAAAAGCTGTCTTTGAAGAATGTTGCCGATATGATGAGAGATCATTATGAAGGGACCGAAATGGATATGACAAATGATATCGGAGCAGGAGGGAATGTGCTTCCTTATCGCTGGAGGCCAATGGGTTTTGAGGTGGACGGGAAACAATATATAAACGAAAGAGCCATCGCTACACAACAGACCGGTTTCTGGTTTGTAGGTGAATGCCGCCCGAATGTTCCAAAAGAAATTGGCGGGATCTTCTGGTTTGGAGTTGATGATGCCGCCACATCTCCCCTTACACCGGTATATACATCATCAAAGGCTATTTCTAAAAACTATGCACTTGGCAATGGCTCCATGATTGAATATTCACCTACATCAATGTTTTGGGCAGTGAACCGTATCGCTCAGTTTGCATACCTCAGATACAATCATATAGGCAAAGAGGTCCGTTCAATTATTGATGATCATGAAAAAGCCAGGATTGCGGAAACCCAGGCTATCGACAAAACTGCTTTGACATTGCTCAGGGACAATCCTGCATTTGTAAGCGAATTTCTCACAAATTATTCTGTGAATACAGCCAACTCTCTTTTTGAAAAATGGAAGAATCTGGATGAATACCTTTTAGTTAAATATATCGACGGAAACACAAAAAAACAGAATCCGGACGGTTCATTTAAAAACAATGGTTTTTCTCCTCAGATTCCCCCAACTCCCGATTTCCCCGGATACTCGGAGCTATGGAAAAAAGCAGTAAAAGAGAGTGCCGGAGCCAGACTTTTGATGGATAAAAAATAAATAGTAAAATCTTTTACTATTTCGGATTTTAATTATCTTTGCCCATATAAAACCTAAACTTTACAGATTTTCATATGGAAGTTAAAATCTTTGACCGGTTAAAAACCGAAGACTGGATAGCGACTATACTGGGAACAGTTCTTCTCATTGGAGTAATAATTGTTCCCACTTTTATGTCCAATATCTATGTAATTTTTGCCTCAATCGGGGTATTGGGAGCTCTTGGCCTGTGGGCACTCGGGAATAATCTTAAGGGCTACGCTATTTCCTATACCGTTATTTTTCTCATTTCGCTTTTTGCTCAATATCTGAGCGGACTTTCAACAATTAAATCCACAGGATTTGAAGCAGTATTCTTTTCTGTGGCGATAGGGCTCATTATCAGAAACACGGTCGGCCTTCCAAAGTGGCTGGCACCGGCAGCAAAAAGTGAATATTTCATTAAAGCCGGTCTCGTTCTTCTGGGAACTTCAGTCCTCTTCAGAGAGATAATGAAGGCCGGAGCACTTGGAATGGTTCAGGCTGTTATAGTCGTAATTTCTGTATGGTATTTCTCTTTTTGGATTGCAAAGAAATTCAAGCTTGACAGAGAAATGGCAGTTATGCTTTCAAGCGCAGTATCAATATGCGGCGTATCCGCTGCTATTGCCACATGCGGGGCCATTAAGGGCGACAGCAAAAAATTGTCATACGTTATCTCTATCGTTCTTGTAGTAGCCGTTCCAATGATGTATCTCATGCCATATCTGGCAAATTTACTCGGATTATCTCAGGAAGTTGCGGGTGCATGGCTCGGTGGAACAATAGACACAACCGGAGCGGTTGTAGCGTCAGGAAAATTCATCGGAGAGACTGCCGAAAAATATAGTGTAATTATTAAATCTTCCCAGAATGTTCTTTTGGGAGTTGCAGCATTCGCCATTTCGATTTACTGGTCATACAGGGGGACCAACAAAGATATTAAACCGTCTGCAGCTGTATTGTGGGAGAGGTTCCCGAAATTTGTACTGGGATTTATAGCTGCATCACTTGTTTTCAGCTTCCTGTTTGAGCCAACTTATGCAAAAGAACTTGGCAAAGTTGCCAAAGGATTAAGAGAAACTCTCTTTTCAATCGCATTCGTTGCAATAGGACTTGAAACAGATTTCAGAAAAATATTCAACAAGGAGAACAGCAGGAACACATACACATTCCTTATTGCACAAACATTTAATATTATTCTTACTCTTATAGTTGCTTACCTTCTATTCGGAAGCTATTCAATCTAACAGTGCGAGGACTTTACTGAACTTCGCCTCTATTTGAGCATTGCAAAGGTTACCCATACTCCCGATGTGAGTGTGGGTTACTTTTTTATCGGCCACGAATGTTCCGGAATTGACTTCAAGCCCAACAGACTTATAGGCCTCTCTGAAAGGGA
>JAGDMC010000212.1 GCA_017860395.1 Bacteroidota bacterium
ATCCATCAGTATTTTATTGAGCGAACCCATAATACTTATGTTGCCGGTCGCAAATGCATTACCGTAGAATGACTCGTTATCCTTTTCAAGTGTATTGAGGCATTCCAGGTTTGTAAAATCTACTCTTGTGTTAAACAGGATTGTTTTAAAATGTTTAAAACTCAATCCTCCATTCACTCTTCCTGTATTTCCATAACGGTCCTTTAGGGTGCCGCCGGAAATTTTAAGAACACCGTCATCAATTACAAACGGACCGCTGAGTATATATGGTACCTTGGTAAAGTTTATTGTGAATCCCAAATCATTAAGATGGCCGCTCTCTCCCGATAAAACTAATTTATCAAGTTCTCCCCTGAGATAGAGGTCTCCTGAGATTGTGCCTGAGGATTTTGAAATGATGTCGGAAAGGAATGGTTCAAAGTATGCAACGGCTGTTTTGTTTGCCTTTGCCGACAGGTCCAGATAACTCCCTTTAGGCCTGAAAGTACCGGTAACGACAAGCGGATTTTCTCCGCTGAGTGTGTTAGTCAGATGGATATTAAACTTCTTTTGAAAGTTATCCCATTTGCTTGTGACATTGAGTTCTCCTACAGGGGTATTGTTTACGCTTACCTGTTTTCCCTCTATGTTAAGCAACAACTGAGGCTCTGAATATATGTTGGTGGCAACGGCTGTACCGGTAAATTTGCCGGAGATATTGAAAGGTTTCTTTATGAAATAATTGATGGGAAATATTTCCAGATTTTTAAATTTAACTGAGAGTGAGTCTTCGGGGCTTGAAGAGAGAGCCCCGTTAACTTCAAGCGTCTGTTCGTCACTGAATATTTTAAAACCGTCGAACCGGAATTTGGAATCGTGAATTGAAACAGACGAACTGGCAAAATTCCATTGCTGATTATTGAAGAACAGTTCCGACGGGTTAATGGATATTCTGAAAAGAGGAGCAGATGAGCCGGCAACCTTTTCAACTCCGATGTCCGAACTGAAGCGGAGCAGGTTTTTAAGTTTTGTATTGTTTGTATAGAACAGTTTCAGCCCAATATTATTGTTTATGGCTTTCAACAGGATTTTACTGCTGTCCAGGTCAAGCCCGGCAAGCCTTATCCTGTCGGAATATATCGTGGTATTTAACTCTTCGCTTCCGGAAACGGCCTTTATGTTTAGATTGTTGCTAAAATCCTTTTTGAATCCGATTTTTGCAGCTTTAAAATCGATATTTACTTTCATCAACTCGTCAATAGAAACATTCAATGAGCTGTTTGGCGATAAAAAGAAACCCGGCAACAGAAGCTGGCTTAAAGCACGGGTATCGAAAAAATTAAGTTTAAGGTTATAAATTTCGGGCTTTTCGCTATTGCTTTCTCCTTTAAGGCTAACTCCAAGATTGGGAATATGTCTAGCGGTGGTTGCCTCTAAAAGTTTTTCGGCAAATTTGTTAATAAACTTGCTCCCTCTGTAGTTCATTTCGGCAAACGAAGATTTTAACGAAACCACAAAGTTGTCTCTGTTTGAGTTTGAAAGAATTGTGATATCGCCTATGTTATATTTCCCGTTGCTGTTTGTATATCCCATGTTCTTGACCTGGATATTTCCAATTATGTCTCCACTCGTTTTTTGAGTAAAATTGGCGAGCGTCTTGAATGATATAACAGATACCGAATCGCGTTTGTCAAAATTGAGTGCTTTCAGGTTTGCATAAATAACATCAGCATAGAAGTCATAATATGAGTCTTTTTTTGTGGATAGCCCAAATACTCCCTGAAAAATAAAGTCAAGATTTGGGTCGTGGCAAATTATCTTGCCATCGAACTTGTTTCCCACATAACTTCCGGTAGCCTGCAGATTACTGTAAGGGTATCCGTTGAATTCAAGTTTTTTGAGATATATACTGTCAATATAAAATTCACTGCCACCCAAAGACTCATCCCGGATTAATGCGGTCATCGTACTGTTGAAGGTCAGCTCACCAAGGCTTGTATTCTGTATAAGCTGTCCCGCATTAAGGTTTTCTGCCCTGAGCTTGCCCTGAAGGTGCAAACCATGCTTAACCTCGTTCTCTTTAAGCAGTACATCAACATAGACACTTCCGATATTTGATTTAATTGTTCCGTTTGCAACAAAATCGTCAAGAAGGCCGGCGAGCCTGCCGGAGAAGTTGTACTTTATAAGCGGAGACATCTTTGTTAAAAACGGAATAGGCCTGCTTCCGCTTATTGAGGAAATAATATATGCAACATCGAGAGAGGTGGTTGTACAGTGGCTTATGTCAATAAACGCCATAGTTTCCTGCACATGTGGAAGTCCGGATATTCTTGCTTTAAGATCAACATAGGTTAGCCCGGATTCCGATGTGATTTTAAGGTTGTCGCTGCGCAAATTACTTACGGTTCCTGAAATCAGACCTGTAAGATGCATGCTTAACTTGTTTTTTGAAAGCGAAGGAGCAATTTTACCTAATGTTTCGAAACTTAAATAAGAATCGTTTAGGTCCGCCTCCATTCTCACCTTGTCTGTAAATTCGGAAAAGGCTTTACTGTTTTCGTAATACAAACTGAATTTGTTTGCCCGGAGAGTCGTTTTTCCGTCGTAGATATATAGGTTTTCTAAATGTGCCTCTCTTGCACTGAGTTTAAGATAGGAATTTAGTTTGAAAATGGAGAACCCGCTTCTTTCATTAAAGCTGATGTTGCGGATTTCGGCATATAATGTGTCCCGTTCAAGTTTAACACCCATAATTTCGGCATCAATCTTTGAAAGAGACAGGTTGGCAAAGTTTATTGCCCCCTCATTCGTGCCTCTGTCTAAAAATTTGTTTTTGAGAGTAAACCGGAAATTTTTTAATTTAACCTCTTTGGCAAACAGACTCAAAGGCATTGCCAGAGTATCAGTCGTGTCTTTTGGAGAACTTTTGAATTTAAAAACTCTGCTGAGGTTTGTTGTACTGTCTGTCTCATTGTACAGATTAAACACGCCATCATACAGGTGAACGCGGTTAAAACTGAGCTTCCTGCCGGTAATCAGCTCTCTGGCAGAAATGCTTACAGACAATTTTCTGCAATTCAAAAGGGTGTCGGAAGGAGAGGAGAGTATAGAAACGTCATTTAAGATGAGCTTGTTGAAGAAAACGTAATATACTTTTCCAATAGAAACTTTTGTCTCTAATTTTTTTGATAACATTACGGCAGCCCTCTTTGCGGCCCAGGTTTGCATGGAAGGTATCTGCAGTGCAATATAAGCCCCTATCGGAGCCATAGCCACGATAAACAGCAGAGCGACAAATATTTTTTTAGCTATCCGTATAACTGTATAATTATTAGTTGCAAAA
>JAGDMC010000213.1 GCA_017860395.1 Bacteroidota bacterium
CACGAGTTATTGAAAGATATCCCTCTTAAATCAATACATGAGTTTGAAGAGAACCTGATTTCTTCATTAACTGGTACAGGCGTGTTTGAGAAGATTAAAAGTGGTTTGTTTGACGAAAGCGTTGCTTCCGAAATAGAAAAGTGTGCTTTGAATATTCAGATAAAAGGTTGAAAACAGGAAAATGCCATCACTTAAAGAGATAAAGGGAAGAATAGCCACAGTCCGGAGTACGTTAAAAATTACTTCGGCAATGAAGATGATATCTTGGGTAAAGTTGCGCCATGCACAATCTGCAATAGCAAATCTTTTACCATTTCAGAAAGCCCTGGACGAAATTTTGTACGAGACCACCCTGGGTGAAGAGAGTTACTATTCTCCTTTCTTTGAAAAGAGAGAAATTAAAAAGGTTGGGATAATTGCCATCTCTTCAAATACAACTTTGTGCGGAGCATTCAATTCTAATATCATAAACAAAACCCAGAGTATAATAGATCTCTATAAGAGCATGGGGGTTGAGAAAATTACAATATTCGCTTTGGGAAAGGTTCTGGCAAAACATTTTACAAAATTGCATTATGAAGTTGAAGTACTTCCTTCCGAAATGATTGAAAAACCCGGATACGAAAGTTCATTTAAATTCGCGAATGAAATAATGAATTTATTCCGGAATAAAGAGTTAGACAGGATAGACCTCGTATTCAGCCATTTCAAATCAAGAGCCACTCAGGTTGTGACAACTGCCCAGTATCTGCCCTACCATGCATATAAGGGTCCATCATCCGGAGTGAAGCAAAAGGTTCAGCCCAATAACTATATTTTTGAACCAGGCAGAGAAGAAATCGCGATTGGCTTAATTGAAAAATCGCTGAAGTTTAAGATTTTTTCTGTAATCTCAGACTCATCGGCATCCGAACACGCCGCGCGAACTCTTGCCATGCAGATAGCAACTGACAACGCCGACAATTTAATTGAGGATCTTACACTTCAGTATAACAAGTCCCGTCAGCAGGCAATTACAAATGAGCTTTTGGATATAATGGGCGGGTTTAGGTAAAATTTGAATTTATATTTTTAGAAATAATTTCTAAAAATGGTGAAACAAAACTAAAAAAGCTAAAGTACCCGGGACATAAAAAATTGATATTATAATCCCCGTCGGTTTTCACAACCCGATGTTCCGGACATCCCCCGCAGCAAAGGTTCAGGTAATCGCAACGCTGGCATTTTACCGGCAATCTGCTCCTTTTTTCGATACCAAAATTCGCTATTTTTGGAGAGTAAACTAGTTCTTCAAAATTTTGTGTTTTAAGGTTTCCAAGATAAAAAACATTATCAACAACAGATTCTGGCCTGTTTACAAAATGGTCGCATGTAAAAATGTCACCATTTTGCTCCAATACAGGCACATCTCCGCACACCGGGTTAAACTGGCACAGCCCGCCCTGCATTCCCATATAGTTTGCCAAAGCGACATCAAACAACTGAACATAAACTTTGCCGGCATCCCCGCATCTCCACCATTCTGAAAATACATCTTTCATAAACTGCCCATAACCTTCGGCAGAGACGCCCCAGGTTTCGTCCGGAGCAACGACAGGAAGAAATTGCATGAATCGTGGATTTTCATGTGAATTCGCACCAATGTTTTTCAAAAACGCATATACCCCGGCACCTCTTCCTTCACTTGCAGTATTCACGGTGGAAAGCGTATTGAACTCCACACCCCACTCTTTCAGCATTGAAATTCCGGACATTGTCCTGTCGAACATCGATTCTCCTGCCCTGTTTACACGAAATGCGTCATGAATATCTTTTGGCCCGTCAATAGAAACTCCCACTAAAAAATTATTTTGTTTGAAAAGCCGGCACCATTCAGCATTTATAAGCGTACCGTTTGTCTGAATTGTGTTGATAATTGTTTTTGAACCGCCATATTTAAAATTTTCCTGAGCCAGAGCCTCTTGTTGAATCTCTACCGCTTTTTGAAAAAACCCGATACCCGCAAGCAATGGCTCTCCTCCATGCCAGCAAAAAGAGACTTCAGGAGTATTATTCAATTTAATTGTTTCAAAGATTGCTTTTCTCAGCAACTCTTCACTCATGACATTAAACTTCCCCGGCCTTTTAAGTGCAGGCTCTGCCGGCATATAATAACAGTAGGCACAATTCAGGTTGCACTCTGCTCCAACCGGTTTAAGCATAAGAGAAAAAGGCCTTCCGGGCTGAAAGCGGTATGCTTCATTAATGTGCAGAGTGTTCGAGCCCTGAGGTTTCATATATTATAGCTCCTGGGTGTCTTCGTATTTAGTCATAAGTCGCTTAAGCTCTTTGTGCATTCGCTCTTTTACTTTTGTATACAGAAGATTGTCATACTGATTTACAAGTTCTTTAGGGTCCGTTTGCAAATCGTACAGTTCCCATTTATCTATATCATGACCATAAAAATGGATCAGTTTATACCTGCTGTCCCTCACACCGTAATGACGGCGAACAGCATGCTCCGCCGGATATTCAAAATAATGGTAATATACCGACTTGCGCCAGTCAGAAGGTGTTTTACCTTTAAGCAGCGGAACTATTGACTCTCCCTGAATCTCTTTGGGAATGGGTGCACCGGCAAGTTCAAGTATAGTTGGGGCATAGTCTATGTTTTGGACAAATTGAGATATATCTCCCCTCTTTTTGAGGTCTTTTGCTCCATCCGGCATTCTCATAACCAACGGAGTGCGGAAAGACTCTTCATACATAAAGCGTTTGTCAAACCAGCCATGTTCGCCCATATAAAAGCCCTGGTCAGAAGTGTAAATTACTATAGTGTTTTCCAGAAGACCATTTTCTTTAAGATAGTCCAATACTCTTCCTACATTATTGTCCAAAGAACGGATACACTTTAGATAATCTCTCATATAGCGCTGGAATTTCCATTCTGCCAGCTCTTTTCCTGTTGGTTTTGTTGCAATGAATTCTCTGATGATTTTATTGTAAGTGCTGTCCCAAAGCTGCCTTTGGCGATGGTCGAGCCTGCGTAGGGCAAATGTCATATTATCCTTGTAACCGCTTGCAATATCAGGAGAAAGAAGCTTTAGGTCAGTAGCAAAATTCATCACTTTGTCATCGGCAATTTTCATCTCCTGTGCTGCGGCTGCAGGCCTCCCTTCATAATTGTCATAAAAAGTATCCGGAATGGGGAATTTTACATCTTCAAACAGGTTGAGTTCAGTTGTATCGGACATCCAGTTCCTGTGAGGTGCTTTGTGGTGAATTACAAGGCAGAATGGTTTAGTCGTATCCCGGTCA
>JAGDMC010000214.1 GCA_017860395.1 Bacteroidota bacterium
AAAATAATAAAGGAGTCAAATAATCTGCTGGATATGCTTAAAAAGCAGTTGGGAGAGTATTTTGAAGGAAACCGGCAGGAGTTTACCGTTCCACTGTTCGTTAAGGGAACAGAATTTCAGGAATCCGTGTGGAAGGTATTGCAAACCATTCCTTACGGCTCAACCTATTCATATAAACAACAGGCTGAAACTATTAAGAAACCTAAAGCTGTTCGTGCTGTTGCCAATGCGAACGGAGTAAATAAAATTCCAATTATTATTCCATGCCATAGGGTCATTGGTTCCGATGGCTGCCTTACCGGTTACGGTGGAGGTATTTGGAGGAAAAAATGGTTATTGGACTTAGAGAGTAAAAACAAGGTTAATAAATAACAATCATGAAAAACAAGATTTTATTATCAATTTTATTGACAACGTCGGCAATAGTTTTAGTATGTAACTCTGCATGGTCGCAGCAGGATTATAAAGAATTAAAGAAATATTTTGCAACTGCCAGTCCCATAATTAACAGTGCCCAGTGGGAAAATACTACCCGGGATATTGTTTACCGAAATTGCATCACAGCACTTCATCTTCAGGGTTATGAGCTGGACCCATTAATGATTAGTAAAGAAAGCGGGTTAATTGTAACAAGACCTTCCAGTATGAGCCTTCCTATCTGGCTTGATAATTTGAGCTGCGGAGAATACTTTTTAAGCATTCTTGTTTACGAAACTGCAGGGAATAAAATCTCCATAAATATTCAAATTAACGGTACCAAGTTATTCGATTACGAGCCTGATAATAAGGGAGGGCACGTCAAGACGACTGTGCTGAATGGAGAAAAGAGGAATATCAGCAGGTACGATGCTTCCGAAATGTGGAACGGACTAAATAATAACGTAAGCGAGGATATCGACCGGCTCTTTACAAAACTGGAGTCAATCCAGGGCAAGGCCATTTCTAAAGGAACAACAACTCTTAAGTGGGGAGATTAACTCTGAGCTTGTTAATTCTTATTTACACCTTTCCCAATATATTTTCGTAAATTTAGAGATTAACCCAGCTTAAAATTATAATTCATGGAAATAGCCGTAACCAGAAAAAAACTCGTATTCAATCCCGATTCTACAAGAGTAATAGCCCGTTTTCTCTATTGGGATGATGTGAGGTCCATAGATATCATAAGGAAGGTTTTGGCAATGCCGGAAAAAGAGGTAAATATTGCCATGAGTCAGTTGTTGAGAAGTTATTCACTTCGGCACCGAAATATCTCACGAATATTTGAGAAGAACTTCTCCAAACTCACCCCGATTTTTGATCAGATTGAAGTTAATGAAAAGGAACTTAGTGTATCTCAGAAAGCATTAATAGGGTCATATTTTACAATGGAATATTCCATTGAATCCGCTGCATTTTTTAATCCATCAATTGTAGATAGTCCGGATCAGTCAGAAATAAGTTCTGAAGAAAAAAGAGTGATTTTAAGTTTTCGGGCAACAGGTGAAGGACATATCTCATCTGTCGTCTTCCGTTCAGGTGTTCTGGACAAAAACAGCAACCTTATTTTAGAACCTGTTGGCAAGATGCTGGCCGAGGCGGATGTAATCAAGCGGCATATTTACGATAAAAAATCTTTCAGGAAAAAACTGGAAGACATGCAGGAACACATCAGTGATATACCTCCCACTACCACAGATAAACCCGATGCAATAGTCGTGCAAATGAATCCGGCTTCTCCCGATTTTATATTAGATAATCTGGGAGACCATTTTACCTATGGAGAACTGATGAAGAACCTTGTAACGGCGAAAAAGGAACCGAATCTCACAGAAGATCATTTGAAAATTATTAATCAGATGATGTGGCTCGCATCTTCTCACTATGAGATTCACTTTTCTATGGACTCCGCAATTTCCGAAAGAGTAATCTTCCCTATTTCGGCAACTGAAAAAAACGGAATTGAAGATGCCCGTTTTGTTAAATTTACCGATGATAATGGAGATGTGACTTATTATGCCACATATACCGCCTACGACGGGGAAACTATTCTTCCAAAATTAATCATGACAAAAGATTTTTATGAGTTCAAAATATTGCCTATCAACGGAGAGATTGCCCAGAACAAGGGAATGGCCCTGTTTCCACGCAAGATTAAAGGGAAGTATGCAATGTTGTGCAGGATTGATGGTGTAAACAATTATATCTCATATTCCGATAGTATCAATATCTGGCGAGAGGCCAAAGTAATCCAAAGGCCTAAATATCCGTGGGAATTATTGCAAATAGGCAACTCCGGTTCGCCGATTGAGACAAAAGAGGGATGGCTTGTTATTACTCATGGTGTAGGCCCTATGAGAGAATATTCTCTTGGAGCTTCGTTGTATGATCTCGAAAACCCCGAGAAGGTAATAGGGAGGCTGAAAAATCCCTTAATGGTGCCAAATGAGACAGAAAGAGAAGGTTATGTGCCTAATGTGATTTATTCGTGCGGCTCGATGATACATAATGGCGATCTTATTATCCCTTATGCAATGTCCGACCATTCATCAACATACGCGACGGTTAATCTTAAGGAGCTTCTGGATGTTCTTAAAAACTCCGGAAATCCGGATGATTAATATGAAATAACCGGGGCAGGAAATGTGTTAAATATGACAAATTCATAACTTATATTTATCCCAGGATTACAATGAAAAAACTTGGTTTAATTATTCTTTTAGTTCTATTGGCAGTTAATATTCCTGTATTTTCAAAAGGGTATGAAAAAGTTGACAGAATAGTGCAGAATTATCCGGATTCATTCTCAAATCCCGATCAATTGGCGAGACTAATCAATCGTGATTTTACATTTCCCGAAGAAAAGGCAAGAGCAATTTTTACATGGATTGCTTTAAATATTGAATATGACATTAATGCTTTAAATACTAAACCGGAAAGAATTTCTTTTTCGTACAGCACCGAGGAAGAGAAGCTGTTTAAATTGCAAAAAATCAAGGAAGACCTGGCAATAAGGACATTAAGAAGAGAGAAAGGAGTTTGTCAGGGGTACGCGACTTTATTTCAACACCTTTGCGATTTGGTATCCCTGGAATGTACGATTATTTCGGGTTCATCTAAAACCAGAAAAACTGATATTGGGAAGCCACCCCAAAGAAATGATCATGCATGGAATGCTGTTAAGATTAATGGAGAATGGAGGTTAATAGACGTAACCTGGGCTGCCGGTTATTCAAATGGAAGTCCGTCTAAATTTATACCCTCTTTTAATGATTTTTTCTTTTTTACACCTCCGGATAAGTTTTTTCTTAA
>JAGDMC010000215.1 GCA_017860395.1 Bacteroidota bacterium
GCTGTCCCTTCCCGGCTAAGTTCGTCACTAACTGTGATATCGAGGGCAATTGTAAGTTTTCCATCCACAGCAACAAGCCATCCCGGCATATCTTCCGAAATGATTTCGTAGTCTTCTGCAGTAATTTCAATCTCTCCGGAAGCCAGAGCGAAACGGTAAATATTACTATCCTCAATAGCAAATATCTCTTCCTGACCAAACCCGGCAAACGCAGCAGAAATTTCTTTCATCTGCTTGCCGTATTTCTTTCCGAGGGTTTTAAAGTTAGGCTTTATTTTCTTAACAATAAGACCTTTTGTATCGTGTATATATTCAACCTCTTTAACATTCACTTCTCCAAGCACAAGATTTTTTATGAGCTCAAACTGATTCTTGAGATCATTGTCAAGCACCGGAATAAGTATTTTTGCAAGCGGCTGGCGGACCTTAATGTTTACTTTCCTGCGAAGAGCAAGTATCATGGACGAAGCTCTCTGCGCAAGCTCCATTCTCTCTTCAAGGTCTCTGTCGATTACCTTCGCGGAATATTTTGGAATTATTACAAGGTGTACAGAGCTCTCTTTATGCCTTCCTGAGACTGCATTCAGGTCAAGGAAGATACGCTCCATGAAGAACGGAGCAATGGGTGCTGCCAGGATTGCAACGGTTTCGAGCGCAGAGTATAGTGTTTGATAGGCAGACAGTTTGTCATTGTCCATCTCCCCTCCCCAAAAACGTTTTCTGTTAAGTCGTACGTACCAGTTGCTGAGGTTGTCGTTTACAAAATCCTGAATTTTTCTTCCTGCAAGTGTAACGTCATAATTTTCATATGCTTCTGTTACGTCCTTTATGAGCGTGTTTAAAAGTGATATGATCCAGCGGTCTATTTCCGGCCTGTTTTTCAGTTCAATTTCAGCTGCACTGTTGTCGAAGTTGTCCACGTTTGCATACAGGGCAAAGAATGAATATGTGTTATAGAGTGTTCCGAAAAACTTACGGCGCACCTCGTCAACCCCGCCAATATCAAATTTTATATTATCCCATGGCTGAGAGTTGGTGAGCATATACCACCTCAGGGCATCGGCACCAAATTCGTCCAGAGAGGAGAAAGGGTCAACCGCATTCCCAAGCCTTTTACTCATCTTATTGCCGTCTTTGTCCAGTACGAGCCCGTTTGAGACTACCGTTCTGAATGCAACCTTGTCGCTCACCATGGTTGAAATAGCATGGAGTGTAAAGAACCATCCGCGTGTCTGATCCACACCTTCTGCAATAAAATCGGCTGTGCGGCCAAACTCTTCGCTGTTGACATTCTCAAGACCGACCTGAGCATAAGGCATAGCTCCTGAGTCGAACCATACGTCGATAAGGTCGCTTTCGCGCTTCATCTCTTTGCCTGTTGGCGATACAAGTATATACCCGTCTACATACGGACGGTGCAAATCAATTTTTTCGTAATTTTCCTTTGAATAATCCCCTGGAACAAATCCTTTTTCCTTAAGAGGATTACTATTCATAAACCCGGCTTTTACTGCCTTTTCCAGTTCTTCGAACAACTCTGCCGCAGACCCTATACACTTCTCTTCGGTACCATCTTCACTTCTCCAGATTGGCAGGGGTGTTCCCCAGTAGCGGCTTCTTGAAAGATTCCAGTCCTGAAGGTTTTCAAGCCACTTTCCAAAGCGGCCGGAACCGGTTGCCTCCGGTTTCCAGTTTATTGTTTTGTTAAGTTCAATCATCCTGTCCTGAACTGCAGTTGTTTTAATGAACCATGAGTCGAGCGGATAGTAAAGAACCGGCTTGTCCGTCCTCCAGCAGTGCGGATACGAGTGGATGTGCTTCTCTATCTTAAAGGCAAGTCCCTGTTGTTTTAACATAACACAGATGTCAACATCTACAGTTGGATCGCTTTCCGACAAAGAATTGTCATATGCATTTTTCACATATCTTCCCGCAAATTCGCTGTAGGATTCAGAAATGCGTTCTTTCACAAAAGACGGATCGAGGTCTTCAATTTTAAAGAATTTTCCAGTCCTGTCTACAAGTGGCTGCTGAATTCCGCCTGAGTCTTTCACAAGAAGAGCCGGAACCTTGTTTGCCTTTGCAACTTTGTCGTCATCGGCTCCAAATGTAGGAGCAATGTGAACTATACCGGTACCATCGCTGGTTGTAACAAAATCGCCCGAAATAACTCTTAGCGCGCCTGAATCCGGTTTTACCCATGGAATCAGCTGTTCGTATTCAACCCCGCAAAGTTTCGAACCGGCTATCTGCTTGCCTATCGTACGAAAAGGGATTAATTTGTCTCCGTTCTTGTAATCTTCAATTGCAATTTCTGCCGCCTTTGGATTAAAGTGCATATTGAGCAGTTCTTCGGCAACAATATATACCACCTTCTGGTGTGTATAAGGGTTGAATGAAAGCACCCGCTGATATTTAATTTTTGGACCTACGCATAGGGCGGTATTTGAAGGCAGTGTCCATGGAGTAGTTGTCCAGGCAAGAAAGTACAGAGGAAGCTCTTCCCCGCACTCTTTTACCGTATCTTCAAAAAGGCTTTTGGAAGCATTATTGTTTATAACTTTAAACTGAGCTACGCAGGTTGTATCCTTAACATCGCGGTAACATCCCGGCTGGTTAAGTTCGTGTGTACTGAGTCCTGTTCCGGCTGCCGGCGAGAATGGCTGGATAGAGTAGCCTTTATACAGAAGCTCTTTCCCGTAAATTATTTTAAGCAGGTACCAAAGAGATTCGATATACCGGTTATCATAAGTAATGTAAGGATTATTCATGTCAACCCAGTATCCTATCCTTTCGGTGAGACTCTCCCACTCTTTTGTGTATTTCATAACCTCTCTGCGGCATGCAGAGTTATATTCGTCAACCGATATGCTTTTTCCGATATCTTCCTTTGTAATTCCAAGCATTTTTTCTACTCCGAGTTCAACAGGAAGGCCATGAGTATCCCAACCTGCTTTTCGCTCGACCAGAAAACCCTGCTGAGTTTTATAGCGGCAAAAAACATCTTTTATTGCCCTTGCCATAACATGGTGAATGCCAGGCATGCCATTTGCCGAAGGAGGCCCTTCGTGAAAAACAAACCTCTTTGCACCCTCGCGCTCCGTTATGCTCTTTTCAAAGCACTTCTCGCTTCTCCACTTATCAAGTATAGCATTGTTTATCTCTACTAAATTCAGGCTTTTGTACTCTGCAAATCTCATCTTTATACTCATTTTGAATTTGCAAAGATACGATTATTCACTACTTTTGAAAAAAATTGATAAGCTATGTCGTTTAACC
>JAGDMC010000216.1 GCA_017860395.1 Bacteroidota bacterium
TTAATGACACGAGCTATTAAACGCGAAGTGGAGATATGAAAAAGGTTTTTGTAACAGGGGCAAATGGCTTATTGGGTACAAATCTTATAAATGAATTGTTACTTAACGGCTATAGGGTGAAGGGTCTGCTGAGGGATAAAACCAAATATCAGGGTCCGGCGCATGAAAATTTAGAATTGACAGAAGGAAATTTAACCGACAATCTGGCTTCGGTTTTAAAGGATTGCGATTGTGTTGTACACGTTGCTGCAGTGACAAGCCAGAGTTTGCTTAAATATTCGGATTATAGTGATACGAACTATGATGCAACTGTCCATTTGTTTAATCTGGCTGTTCAATGCAGTATTAGAAAATTCATTTTTGTAAGTTCGGTAAACACTATTGGACATGGCTCCCGGATTAATCCCGGGACGGAGAAGGATGAAATAAGGGCACCTTTTGATTCTTCCTTCTATGCAATGAGTAAATTGGAAGCCGAAAACTATCTTTTGCAAAACAACCATAAGACAGAGGTCATTATTGTCAATCCTTCCTTTATGCTTGGAGGGTACGATTCAAAGCCAAGTTCCGGTAAAATAATACTTATGTTCTGGAAGAAGAGTATTATTTTTTATCCTCCCGGAGGCAAGAACTTTGTTCACGTTGCCGATGTGGCAAATGGAATAATCAGCAGTATTGAAAGAGGAGTAAATGGCGAAAGATACATACTGGCAAATGAGAATTTAAGCTATCGGGAATTTATTGAAAAACTGAATTTGCAAACAAAACGAAATCCTGCAATGATTAAGATTCCCGGATTTGTTTTAACCACATTTGGGTATTTTGGCGATGTATTAAGGCTCTTCAGAGTTAAAACCAGTTTAAGTTCCGTCAATACGAAGATTCTTTGCGTCAATAATTTTTACTCCAACAGAAAGTCTGTCTCGGAACTTAAATTAAACTATCAGACTACCGACACAGCAATAAAAGATGCGATAAAATATTTTATCAATTATTAAACCTCTCTCTTTTTAATTTGTCTAAATAACTAATTTTGTCAATCTTTATACGCATTGACAATACTCGTTGCGTGTGGCCGCATGCGATGCGGCTAAAATATTTGCGAATTAACACAAACACATAACATCTATAACTTAAAAAAACGATGAAGAAACTCTCTTTGCTCTTAATTGTTCTTCTGGCCTTGCCATTTTGTGTCCTTGGCCAAAAGAAACCTCTGGACCACAGTGTCTACGACAACTGGAAAAACGTAGGTGGGTTTGATATGACCGACGATGCCAGGTACACATTGTTCTACATTAATGCCCAGGAAGGAGATGGATGCATTGTTGTCCACAACCTCGCAACAAACGAACAGAATACAATTCCCCGCGGCACATCCTATAAGGTTACAAGCGATGGCAAATTCGCAGCCTTTACCATCAAACCTAAGTTTGAAGAGAGTAAAACAGCTCGCCTTAAAAAAGTTAAGGCCGACAAGATGCCCAAGGATACTTTAGGAATCTACAACCTTTATACAAAGGAACTGAAGAAGTACCCATATCTTAAAGGATTTAAGGTGGGCAAAGAGGGTAAGGTCTCTCTTGCGTTCCAGACAACTCCTCCGGCAGACACATCTAAATCAAAGAAAGCGCCTAAAAAAGATAAGGACGAGGGTTCGGACCTGATGGTTTATCAATTTGCCACAGGCACAATTGATACATTAAAATATGTTTCGGAGTATGACTACAGCAAAGGAGGTGACTCTCTTTTCATTGTGACAAAACCGAATTCAAAGGACTCCCTGTTCAAAGCCGGCCTCTACATATATATCCCAAAAACGAAATCACTCAGGAGTTTATATGAAATTAATCTTAAGCAAACTGTTAAACTTCCACTTGTGAGCGCAGACAGCAAGAGCCTTGCTTTTTATGCAAAGCTGGACACAGCAAAAGCAGGGAACAAGGATGTGTCCATTCTTTTATTTCAGGAAGGTTTTGACAAAGCAAAGGTTGTTCTAGACAAAAACTCCAAAGGACTTCCCAAAAACTGGAAAATAAGCGAAAACAGGTCTCTGCAGTTTAATAAAGCGGCAAACAGATTGTTCTTCGGTATTTCGCCTGTTATGCCAGAGAAAGACACTACAATTGTCGATTCAGAAGTTGCAAAACTTGATATATGGCACTATGCAGAATCTTACATTCAACCATACCAGTTGCTGAACGCACAAAGGGAGATTAAAAAATCCTATGTGAGTACTATAGAACTTAACGGAGAACCTGCAATTGTTCAACTCGCTACTGAGGATTACGAAATAGTTAATGTGCCGGATGAGTGGTCGGCAAATTGGGGTTACTGTGCGTCTGATAAAAGATATGAGATGGAATCTCAGTGGTCTGCCAATCCGCACAGAGACCTTTATATAGTCTCAGTTAAAGACGGGAGCAGCAAGGTTATTCTCAGGGATGTATTTATAAGCAGTGTAAGCCCATCGTTTGACGGAAACTATTTAATCTGGTTCAATAACTCAGATCGTAAATGGTATTCATACGAAGCAGCGTCGGGGCTTATCAGAAACATTGCAAAAGATGTGGAAGTTTCGTTTGCAGATGAACTTCACGACACACCGGAAATGGCTCCTTCATATGGACACGGCGGATGGTCGGAAGGAGACAAAGAGGTATACTTGTACGACAGGTACGATGTGTGGCAAGCCGATCCAAGAGGAGAGCTGCCATCTGTAAATATTTCCGAGGGAACAGGAAGAAAGGAGAACAAGATGTTTAGACTGGTACGTCTTGACAAGATGCTGCTCCCTCCGGGGACTCCGGGAGTAAAACTTACTCCAATAAAACCAAAGGAAACAGTCTATTTTTCTGTTTTTGACAATGTTACAAAGGAAAACGGTTACTTCTTCAAGGAGATGAGCAAGCGCAAGCCGGTTCTAAAAAAATGGGTACTGGAACCTTACAATTTCATGTATCTTACAAGATCTAAAGATGGTTCTGTTATTACTTATGTAAAACATAACTTTGCCACATCGCCTGAATTATGGATAACAAGAGATAACTTCAAGACTCAGCAGAAATATACAGACATAAACCCTCAGCAGAGGGACTATATCTGGGGAACAAATGAACTGGTGAAGTGGAAATCTGCAACAGGACTTGATGTTGAGGGAATTCTTCATAAACCCGAGAACTTCGACCCGGCGAAAAAATATCCTATGATTGTTTATTTCTACGAAAAGACCAGTGATTACCTTCATTACTACAGGGCTCCCGCCCCAAGCCGCTCAACGGTTAATATTACGTTTTTCACAAGCAACGGTTATCTTGTATTTGTTCCGGATATCTATTATCAGATAGGTCATCCGGGCAAGAGTGCACTTGATTGTATTGTCCCTGGTGTTGAAATGCTTTGCAAGAACTCTTGGGTAGACAGAGACAACATCGCAATTCAGGGTCAGAGTTGGGGTGGCTACCAGGTTGCCTATATGATTACTCAACCTCAGGTGTTCAAATGGAAAGCTGCCGGTGCCGGTGCTCCGGTATCAAAC
>JAGDMC010000042.1 GCA_017860395.1 Bacteroidota bacterium
TAGACCTTAATGTAATCCGCAGGCTTATGGACGTAAACTTTTGGGGCACGGTATATTGCACAAAATATGCTTTGCCCCATATTTTAAAAACTGAGGGTTCGGTGGTGGGTGTCATATCCATTGCCGGGTTTAAAGGTCTTCCGGCAAGGACGGGCTACTCTGCTTCCAAGTTTGCCATATATGGTTTCCTTGACACGCTTCGTGTTGAACACCTGAAGGATAATCTTCATGTTATGATTTTTGCTCCAGGATTCACAGCATCAAACATCCGCGAGAGCGCTCTTGTTGCCGACGGCTCGCATCAGGGCGAAACTCCGAGAGACGAGAATAAGATGATGACTGCCCAGGAGTGTGCAAAGCACCTGATAAAAGGTATTAAAAAGAGAAAAGCACAGGTAATTCTCACTTTTATCGGAAAACTTACTGTACTTTTAAATAAATTTTTCCCAAGGCTTGTTGACCGGCTTGAGTACGATTATATGAAAAAGGAGCCAAACTCCCCTCTCAAATAATTTCCCTGCTAACCGGCTTTTATTCCGGCCTTAATGTTCTCTGCAATTCTCTCTACCAAAACTCTTCTTGCTTCTCTGCTGGACCATGCGATATGCGGTGTGAGAATAATTCTTTCGTTGTCTACGATTTGAAGATATGGATGGCCGGCCTGTAAAGGTTCAACTTCATACACATCAACTGCTGCACCGGCAATCAGTCCAAAGTTTATTGCCTGAGCCAGGTCTTTCTCGTTAACGATTCCTCCCCTGCCCATGTTTAGAATGTATGCATTTGGCTTCATTATCTTCAGCTCCTCCATTGCAATGAGATTTTTAGTCTTCTCGTTTAAGGGGGCATGAATAGAAATGATATCGCTTTTTGTGAGAAGTTCTTCCAGCGTAACTGCAGGATAATCCTTGCAATGAGCTGTTCCCTGAGTTGAATAGTAGGAAACTTTTGCTCCAAAAGCAGTTGCTATTGCTGCAACTCTTTTGCCGATGGCTCCCATACCTATTATTCCGTAATTTTTACCGCTCAGTTCAAAGAAAGAACGTCCGGTATCTGTAAAATGGGGGCTTATTGAATAGTCTCCGCTCTTAACGCATCTGTCGTAATAACTCATATTGTTTATGAGAGAAAGCAACGATGCAAATGTAATCTGGACAACACTTTCTGTTGAATACCCGACAGCATTTTTTACAGGAATGCCCTTTGATTCGGCGTATGCACAGTCAATATTATTTGTGCCGGTTCCTGCAACGCAAATAAGCTTCAGTTTGGGTGCTGCATCTATGTGCTGCCTGCGTACCTGAACTTTATTGGAAATTACTACATCGGCATCTTTTATTCTTTCTGAAACATCTTCATCTTTTGTGTACGGATAGCAGATGAGGGTTCCCATCTCTTCAATTTTTCCGTAAGAAATACCCTCGCCGAGGGTTGCAGAATCTAAAAATACTATTTTCATGATTTCATTAAAAAGAATAAGCCGTTGCAAGCAACGACTTTTCAATTTTCCTTGGTGCCCAGAACAAGACTCGAACTTGCACACCGTTGCCGGCACTACCCCCTCAAAGTAGCGTGTCTACCAATTTCACCATCTGGGCTAATGGGACGACAAAGATAATACCCTTTTTGACATTTTAAAATAGTTTGTAAAAAATATTGTAACTTAGCGTAAATATTAAAAATTTGATGAAATGAACGACAATTTCAAGAAACAGATTGCGAACATAGAAGATCTTGTTGAAATTAGCAGCATATTATCGGAAAGCACCGAACTTCACTCAAGAATCTCTAAATATATCAAAAACCCGATGGACCATCAGTTTGCAAAAGATGGACACGAGATAAAAATGAACTTCGAAAAGAAGAGTGACACTATTTATCTTTTGGGAGAGTACCGAACTCATATTTCCGACAATAGCTCCGTCCTGGAAATTTTATACGATGCCATTTCTCAGGGAATGGTTACAAGCGCACATAATTTAGATAAAATAGGCCTTTTTTGCGGGCTCATCGAAGCCTGTTCCGTAAAGAAAGTCGGGTTTGATATAACAGGCGATGCTGAGATAAGCGACAAGGATTTTCTTTTCAAAGACAAAAATTCGGCTATTCTTATCAGCGTATCTGCAGACAAAGAGGGTAAATTTGTGGACTTTATGTACAACAATGCAATTCCGCTGACTCTGCTTGGACATGTTACAAAAGGCCAGCTGAGAATGGACGATACCTCTTTTGGATTCATTACTGAGTATTTAGGATAATATGCCTGAAACACTTATTAAAGACCGGGGGATAATTTCGGCAATGTTCAACAGTATTGCCGGAAGTTATGACTTGCTAAACCACTTACTCTCACTGGGGATTGACAGAAGATGGAGAAAAAGGCTGATAAAGCACTTAGCTCTGCCGGCGCATAAGAAGGCCCTTGATGTTGCTTCCGGTACCGGAGACATTGCTCTGGCCCTGTATAGGGAAGGCATAGAAGTAACAGGAATTGATATCGCTCAGAAAATGCTGGACAAGGCTGTGGAGAAAAGCTCAAAAGTGGCTAAAACAAATACTCCCCTACCTGTTTTCATCCTCGCTTCGGCAGATGAAATCCCATTTGAAGACAACACTTTCGATGCAGTTACTATAGGATTTGGAATCCGCAATTTTGAGAAAAGAGAGCAGTCGTTAAAGGAGATTTTTCGTGTACTTAATCCGGATGGACAACTTGCAATTCTTGAATTTGCTTCTCCAAAAAACAAGTTATGGAGGGCTCTTTATACGTTTTACTTCCACAATATCCTTCCTGTCGTAGGCAAAATTATTTCTAAAGACATGAGTGCATATACATATCTTCCTGAATCTGTATCGGAGTTTCCACAATACGAAGAATTGTGCGGCGAAATGAAGTCAGTTGGGTTCGAGATGGTGAATTTTCAGCCGCTGACAGGCGGAGTTGCTGTACTCTACACAGCAAAAAAACAGAGCGTTAAAAACTAATCTTACCGGAGGTTTTTATGGAATATCGGGAGTTATTATCTGTCATATTGATTTTTTTATATTATGTTCTGGCAGTATATGCTTCATCTGTAATAGCATACCGGAAGCTCGACCCGGTTAAATCTCTTTCCTGGATAATCGTATTGCTTTTGCTTCCGTATATCGGTCTTTTCCTGTATCTCTTTTTTGGTCAGAATTATAGAAAAACAAAGATTTACAACCGCAAAGGGATAAGAGACGAAAGGTTCCGCAGGCTCATGAGCTACAGGCAAATGAAAATGTTTAAATCCAAACCCGAAACGCTGCCGGCAGAACTTGAAAAATTCAGAAAACTCATAAATCTTAATCTCAAGGGGAGTAAAAGCCTGCTTGGTCTTAATTCAAACATTGAGATATATTTTTCGGGAAAGGAAGCTCTGGATGCAATGTATAAAAGCATCCTTGGGGCAAGGCAGCATATCCATTTTCAATCCTACATTATTGCCGACGATATTTCCGGAAACAGGTTCAAAGATGCGCTCATTCAAAAGGCCAAAGAAGGTGTGGAAGTGAGGGTGATTTTTGATGACGTAGGGTGCTGGAACCTTCCAAAAACCTATATAAATCAGCTTACTGCGGCAGGTGTGGAAGTTCTCACGTTCTCTCCTGTACGTTTTATGTCGCCGACTTCCAAGATAAACTACAGGAACCACAGAAAGATACTTGTGGTCGACGGGATAATAGGATTCCTGGGAGGAGTTAATATTGCAGACAGATACTATAATGGCGGACAGTTTGAGGAGTGGCGGGATACGCACATAAAAATGATTGGGGAATCGGTTGCTTCGCTGCAATCCAGTTTCCTCCTTGACAGATATTTTATAATCAAACAGCAATTCCGCAGGAAAAAGAAGTACTTCCCGCCAATAAGCACTTCAAGCATAAAAATTGAGGGAAACGATTATCACTACTACTCCCAGATTATTGCGTCCGGCCCGGACAGCGACTGGGCAAGCATAATGCAATGCTATTTTGCTGCAATAACGAAGGCAACAAAGCACATCTATATAATCACTCCATACTTTACGCCAAACGAATCGCTTTTGAATGCGCTTAAAATTGCTGCGCTTGGGGGAGTTGATGTGTATCTTATGCTGCCGGAAAAGAGTGACTCTTCGATAACATACTGGTGCTCTATATCATATGCTACAGAGTTATTGGATGCAGGAGTAAAGGTTTACCTTTTCAGCAAGGGATTTAATCACTCAAAAGTTATCAGCATAGACGGTGAATATTGCATAATTGGGTCTGCCAACTTTGACAACCGCTCTCTTGAGCACAATTTCGAAATAACAAGTATTATATACAACAGCGATATCACAAAGAAAATTGAAGATCAGTTTTTAACAGATGTCGAACGTTGCACTTCGCTTGCCGGTTCCAAATGGGCCAGAAGAAGCGTTGGCAACCAGATAAAAGAGGCATACGCACGCCTTTTAAGTCCATTATTATGAAAAAAATTATCCTTACAATATCTATTCTTTTGTTACTAGCCTCTCCTGTTTCGGCTCAAAAAAAAGCATTCTCGAAAAATTCAGCAAAAAAAGAAACAGCAATAAAATCCCTGGCTTTTTCTGCCCCATTCATTGTTACTGGTGCAGCGTTATATGGAGCGCAGGGAAGAAAGTTTCAACCCATTAGAGAGGGAATCTCACCCGGCTTTTCTACCCATGTGGATGAATATATCCAGTACTCTCCTCTGGCAATGCTTTATGGGCTTAAGATTGCGGGGGTAGAAGGAAGAAGTTCGTGGGGGAAAACTATTGTTACAAACGCTATTTCTGCGGCAGCAATGGGTGCTATTGTAAACGGGATGAAATATACAATAAAGGAGCCCCGCCCCGATGGCTCCCGCGATAATGGATATCCCAGCGGGCATACAGCACTTGCATTTATGAGTGCCAATATGGTACATCACGAATACGGGCTCACACGTTCGCCGTGGTATTCTGCGGCTGCTTATGGTCTTGCAACAACCACAGCAGTTTTGCGGGTAATGAATAATGCGCACTATGCACAAGATGTAATAATGGGCGCGGGCATTGGGATTCTGTCCACTGAGTTCGGATACTTTGTGGCTGATTTGATTTTTAAAGATAGAGGTTCACTTCTCGGTGAGAGGGAGAGAACTTTCGGAAATACAGATTCCCCCTACTCCTACTTTGGCATAAACATGGGTTACAACAAGATTTTCAACAAAATGAAAATATCAGGAATTGACATGGAGTCGGGCTGGGGAACAACCGCATCAATAGATGGGGCATGGTATTTTAATAACATGTGGGGAGCAGGTATAAATGCTTCGGCAAACAATGCTTCAACATCGCTTGTGAATCCTATATATTATTCATCTTCAGTATCAGGCTCCATTATGGGGGTTACCACTCCTGCTCTCAATTGGTATACTGTTTCAGCCGGCCCGAGAATTTCGGCAAAGGCAGGTAATATTTTACGGTTTGGTGCCGGATTTGATCTTGGATATGCCTATATAAAAGAGAGCAGCAATGTCTCATTTCCATTGTATTCAAAAAGCGGCCTGTTCCTTGGCGGAACCCTGTTTGCCGAAAGAGATATTATAGATGGAGTTCTCGTTAGGCTTTTTGCTAAATCCGACAACTCTTTCTTTGGAAATGAAAGACCAGATATCAGTTCTCTCGTTTTAGGATGGTCGGTGGCGATAAATTTAAATTACTGGTAAATTTTAATTCATTGAATTATGGCAACAACACAGGATTTCGCGCTTTTCGTAACTGAACAGATGTCTGGTGCCGGACCTGTCTCGTCAAGAAAAATGATGGGTGAATATGTTGTTTATCTGGAGGAAAAAGTTGTGGCTCTTATTTGTGACAATAAGCTGTTTATTAAGCCGACAGAAGCAGGAAGGACTTTTATAGAACAATCCGCCTCGGCCCCTGTAGTTGAAGCACCACCTTATACCGGTGCAAAACCATTCTTCTTAATTGAAGAGAAACTGGAGGACAGAGATTTTCTTGCACAACTATTACAGGTAAGCTACAAAGAGTTGCCTTTTCCAAAGCCAAAAAAAGCTAAAACCTCTACCAGAAACGCCGGTAAATAATATATTTCGGCTGACCTTTACCCCAGGCGACTCCAATATCGCGATATGCCTTTATCCATTCGCTTTGAAGGGTAATTTCCTTTGCCCATATAAAATTCCACTCACGTTTGTCAACTTCAAGAATGCGTTTTGCAATTCTGGCCGCAAGAACTTTAGTTTCGTTGTAACACGAAGAACCCGGGTCTATTGTTGACATTATTGCTCCGGCTTTTTGAGCAGCATCCCAGCTTTGTTCTGCGTTCCAGATATTTGTTGCCAGTGCAATTTTAGTTTTACATTCAAAGTTGATTTTCTCTTTAAAAATAGGAGCAATTGCATCCATTGCCTTGTTCCAGCATACTGTGCAAACATCAGGAACAGATGTGAGAACCCATATTGCCTGATCATAATTTCTCATGCCGGCAAGAACTTGCGCCTCTTTGATTATCTGGTCGCAATTTGTGTTGAAATACTCAATAATCCTTGCCTTGCCTTTCTCGATAAATGCCTGATATGCAGGATTATTTACTTTTAGATTGCCAAGGGCATTCATATATGCCTTGGTTTCATTTGAACCGGCTCCCTTGAGGTGAGTGTTGTAAGTGGAAAATGCTTTCCCAATCATACCGTCGCCAATGTAAAGTGTAACATCCAGAGTGAATACATGCATAGGCGGGGCTGTAGCAGTAACCTCTTTTGAAAGAACAGACACATTCGCAGAAATTATAAATCTTGAATTTTCTGTCCCATCGCCAAGTCCGTTCTCTAAAATAATCTGACACAATTTATTTTCAAGGTTGCTTTTAGCTATTTCCGGCAATCCTTCAATCTGGTCCGGAACCCACACGCCTAAAGCCAGCCTGCCCCGGTTGTCCAGCTTCCCTGTCTCCTGCGCCTGAATAAATCCAAAGCACAGGACGAGAGTAAGGGAAAATAGAATTTTATATATTTTCATATCCGTTCTGTTTAATATTTTATTTTTCACCAATTACCAATTGTGCCTGTCCCAGCCCTTTCATCATTAGTTTGGAATCAATCTGGTATTTATCCTTAAGCATTTTCTGTAAACCTCTTGCCCACGAGCGGGCATCAACAGCTCTTCCGTTTGCATCATAAAGAGGAATCCTGACCTGCTCAAAAAGCATCATGCTCTCGGTGGCATCTGTAGTTCCAAATCTCCCCTGAACAGTATTTGCTGCCAGCCAGTCTTCAATAATAGTACCCAATTCTTCGCCTCCATACTCGCTTTCGAGGTCCCCGCTGAAAGAACTGAAAGTTTTTATCCTTAGTATAACTTCACGCCCGTTTGCAAAGAGGTCGTCGAAATGTTTAACAAGCTGTGCATTGAAATTGTCGATATGAGATATAACTGCTTCTTCCAGAAGAACCGGAAACTCAGCAGTAAAAGATGGGGTTCCCGTACCTGATGCACCGGCAACCTGCTTGTCTGTATAGGCGTCCAATCCCTGTAAAACAAAGGTTATTGATTTTTTGGGACCGGTTTGGTTTACGGTCCACGTCATCTGAATCCAAATATCTGCCCTTGCTACTTTTTTGAGAACATCAATTGGAGTTTCGTTTATATCAGCTCCGCTTTTGCTTGTTAGCATGGCATCTTCTGCGGCCTGATCCTGAAGGGATTTAAGCGAAGATTCCAGATTTTTAAGAGGGAACCCTCTTTCGGCCATGAGTTCATTTATTTTACTCACTGCCAAAAGCAGGTCGGAGTTTTCCTGAAATGCCTTTTTGTAATCGGGAATTTTAAATTTTGTTCCCTGATTGTCAAAATCGGCCATATACCCGTTTTTTGTACACCATACATCGCTTGGCACTACCATCAATGTTGGTTTCTTTGCCTGGGAGAATCCAGTGTTGCCGCTTAGTATACTAAGAGCAATAATGAAAATAATTTTAATGCCGTTTTTCATAATCAAAATTTTCTATTATTCACTAAAATCCGGAAGCAAGTCCTTTGATAACTCCCTCGTCTTCCAGGTATTGCCTTAATGCAGCAACATTAACTGAAACAATTACACCTATCTTATATTCTTTTGCAACTTTCATCCGGTCTTCGGCAGCGACAGAACCATCTCCGGACTCATAAACAAACTTCATATATGGCCCCCTGTCTGCAAAAAACTTTTTAAAGAAATCGGCTCTCTCCTGCTCTACGAATGGATTGCTTGCCAGAGCTCTTTGTCCGGGCATTCCCGGCCTGCCGGAAAATCCTTTGAACACAATGCCGTGAACAGCATTCTTTTTTGCCTGATCCAGAGCAACATCCGGTTTTTTAGAATACGACCAGACCTTAACCAGATAAGTTCCTTGTGTTCCAATGCCAACGCCTTCAATTTCATATCTCCAGGTTTTTGTGTCCTTATCGGCCTTTCTTCCTGCCTGAGCCGAAGCGGTAATTGAAAAACCGAGCATAATCAGAATGGCCAGGCTGCATGTTTTTACAACTGTTTTCATAATCTTGAGTTCTATTTAATTTGTCTTATTAACATCCCGGGATAGTAGTCTTTTCCTCCGTCAAAAAAAGTTCTGTCAATTTTTTGCTTTGGATCGGCTTTCTCGTCACCTTCCGTAAAGCGGTTGTCCCATATCTGGCCTTTTTCTACCTTAATGGTACCTTTTCTCACGTATTTTGTCTTTCCGTTGTCTTCCATAACCTGTTCAAGCACTTCGTACCTGTCTCCAGCTTCCAGCCCCTCTTTTAGACCAATTTTTGCTGTAATCGGATATCCGGTATATAAAGGAGTTTTGGTCTTAAACACATCGTATTTTTTCTGAAGTTTGGCATAAACGGCATCGATATTCCTTATCGTAGAAATTTCAACAATTTTTTCTTCGCTTCTT
>JAGDMC010000003.1 GCA_017860395.1 Bacteroidota bacterium
ATAAATCCTGGCTCGACTTCTACGAAAATTGCAGTTTTTGAAGATCATAAACAGATATTTACTCACACATTGAGACACTCTTCGGAGGAGATATCTTCATTTAAGAAAATTGCAGACCAGTATGAGTTTCGCAAAGATGCAATTACTAATGCCCTTAACGAAAACAATATAGATCTTTCCAGGATATCGGTAATAGTTGGAAGGGGAGGCGTTCTTAAACCAATCAAATCCGGCGTTTATGAAGTAAATAAAGCAATGATTCATGATCTTACAATTGGTGTTGGCGGAGAACATGCCAGCAACCTTGGCGGGCTCATTGCTTCAAATATGGCTTCAGAAATTCCCGGTTGCAAGGCATATATTGCAGATCCTGTGGTAGTAGATGAATTATCCGATGTAGCGAGAGTTTCCGGACATCCTCTGCTTCCCAAGGTATCTATATTCCATGCGCTAAATCAAAAGGCAATTGCTAAAATGTATGCATCATCTGAGGGAAAGGATTATCATACTCTCAGGCTTATTGTCGCACATCTTGGCGGAGGCGTCTCTGTAGGGGCTCACTTGTACGGTAAAGTTGTAGATGTGAATAATGCTTTAAACGGCGAAGGTCCATTTTCACCCGAGAGATCCGGGACATTACCGGCTTATGCACTCGCCGAACTTTGTTTTTCAGGCAAATATACTCTGAATGAAGTTAAAAAAATGATTACAGGCGAAGGCGGAGTTGTTGCACATCTGGGCACAAACTCATTTAATGTTGTGGAACAAAAGGTGAGCGAAGGTGATGAGAAGTACACACTAATATCAGATGCTTTCGGGTATAATGTTGCAAAAGCCATCGGAGCAGCCGCAGCAGCACTGTCCGGAAATGTTGATGCAATTCTCCTTACGGGAGGTGTTGCATATAACAGCAAATTGATGGATAAAATTACAGAAATGATAAAGTTTATTGCTCCTGTAAAAATATATCCAGGAGAGGATGAAATGTCTGCTTTGGCAATGAACGGGCTGGATGTAATCACCGGAAAGGAGATGCCATCTGTATATGAATAGCAGGGTAACCGGCATTTTTAAAAAGAGAGGGAAATTTATCCCTCTCTTTTTATTTTAGTTTCATATAATATTTTAGTTGCCACTCTGTATCAAGTTCGGGGTGGAAAATTTTTACCAGATCCCTGAGAATAGCATCAGGTTCAACAACTCCTGTTTCCCAAAAATCACTTCCGCCTTCAGGGGTGTTTCTTAGAATGTTGTTGAAAATCATCCCTTTTTTAAGAGCCGGAATATTTTTGAAAAGAGGATTACTGTATTTCAACTCTTCAATTGAAGAGTAATTGTTAGGGTTTAACCAGTAATCTGCCTCGGAAGAGCGGGAGTATACCTCTTCGAGATTGTATGAGTGAGGAATCGCTTTTCCCTTCTTTGACAGCAGAATGTCTCCTCCTGCGTCGTTAATGAGGACACTTATGTAGCTTCTGTCTCCCGGAATGTACCAGACATCTTTCCATGGAGCATTTATCAGAACTTTTACTCTTTTACTGTTTGCAGCCAGGTTCTTATAATTCAGATAACTGCTTTTTGAATCATTGAAAATGGAATCAGCTCTCTCCCTTACTCCAAACAACTCACCAAACAGTTTGAGATATTCAAGTTTGCCAAGCGGGTGTTCCTCAAGATAATCTCCAATTGTAACGACTCTTATTCCAAACTGCCGCATTTTTTCGATATACTGGTTATTTTCTCCGCTTATGCCATAAGAAAAAACAATATCGGGTTTCAGGCTGATCAGCAATTCATAATTTAAGGAAGATTCAAAACCGACATCGGCGATATCTCCTTTTTTAATTTTATCCTTTATTGCAGAATTGGAAATATATCTTGAACCGGATACACCTACAATGCAGTTTTCCAGTCCAAGTGCAGAGAGATATGCTATATGGCTTGTTGACATGCATACAACCCTTTTGAATGGAACGTCTTTGTATTCAGATTGTTTTATAGTATCATCGGTGTTTGTTTCTGAATTCCAGGATTCCCGGACAACAATGATTTTAGACTCATTTTCGCCGAATATGTCAAAATTAGTAGCATACTCACAACCCTTGCCTGTTTTAAGAGAGGTTTCCTCCTTTATATTGTTTTTGCAGCCGCATAAAAATTGGATAATCAGTATGGCAAGAGAGATGTTTACCGAAAATTTCATTGAGATATATTTTATTCAAAGTTAATAAAATTGGCTTACTTTGCGAAATGGAAAACAGAGAGCTGGTAGTAATAGGAGCGGGTGCAGCAGGGATGCTGGCTGCATTAAGTGCAGCAGAAGAGGGCGTTTCGGTGCTTCTTCTTGAAAAAATGGAGAAAGCAGGGAGAAAAATAAGAATAACAGGTAAGGGAAGATGCAACATAACAAACACAAAGAACTGGGACGAATTTTCTAAACATGTTTATCCAAAGAACAGCTTCTTTAAACCGGCATTTTATAATCTTTCAAACAGTAAAACAATTGCCCTGTTTGAAGAAATAGGACTTGAAACAATCATTGAGAGAGGCGACAGAGTGTATCCAAAATCGGGACAGGCAAAAGATGTTGTAGATTCTTTGATAAACAGGCTTAATGCTTTGGGTGTTGAAGTGCGCTATAATGCCAGAGTAACAGATATTAAATCCACTGACGGTTCCGTTTCGGAGTTGGTCTGGGACGAGAATGGCACCCGGAAATCCGTGTCCCCAAAAGCAGTTATTGTAGCTACCGGAGGGCTTTCATATCCCACAACAGGATCAGACGGAGACGGATATAAGTTTGCCGGAAATCTTGGCCACAATATTGTTTCATGCTTTCCATCCCTCACTGCATTAATGCCAAAGGGATATGACAGTTCTCTTGAATCTTTAGTGCTTAAAAATGTAACGTTGAAACTTTATATTGGAAAAGATGCTGTGCAGGAAGAGTTTGGAGATATTGAGTTTACAAATAACGGACTTGAAGGTCCGCTTGGGCTGAGAGTTAGCCGAAAAGCGGTAAAGGCTCTTCTCAACGGCGAAAAGGTGTTTATCACAATTGACCTTAAACCGGCTCTTAGCGAAGTGCAGCTTATTAACAGAATAAACAGAGAATTTGATGCAAACGGTAAGATAAGGATAACGGACCTTTTACCCAGACTTCTTCCAAAGCAGCTTATTGAGCCGTTTATGAAGCATAATAAATTGCTTTCCGGCAAAATTCTTTCATCACAACTTCCCGGAGAGATTTACCCAATAATAGATTCGCTCAAGAACTGGAAACTGGAGATAGAAAGCTTTACTTCATTCGAAAGATGTGTCATAACTGCAGGAGGAGTATCAGTAAACGATATTGTTTCAAAAAACATGTCCTCCAGGATTATAAAAAATCTATATTTTGCAGGTGAGGTAATAGACATTGACGGAGACACCGGGGGCTATAATCTGCAGATTGCTTTTTCAACCGGTTATCTGGCAGGAAAATCTGCCTCTCACTTTATTCTGAAATCGAACAATAACTCTTCCGAATGAGTTGACTCTGATTCGCAGTGAGAAAGAGACAATCTGACGTCTTTACGAAGCTCCTCAACCTCTCCAAGCTGAATATAGATAAGGTCACCTGATTTCATGGAGCAATATCCGGAAATCAGTTCAATTGCCAAGTTTGCCTCTTCAAGTATATTTTCAGGTATACTGCAGGTTAATGCAACAATGCCGTCAATTGCCAAATTGATATTTCCCGTAATCTTATATTGGTCCGGCAAAAAAAACTCATCTCCGGCATAACAGCTGTTATCGAAAATGGTAAGTTTTACTAAATCGAAAAAGTCTGAGCAGTTATTTTTTCGGAACCGGTAATCGTTAATATTAATGCCATAAGAAACCTCATTGTAATATCGCCTGGCAAATCGGCTTTCTGTACACTTTGAACTGCGGTTTATACGGAAAACAAGAGAGGGTGAAAAAATCACCCCCTCAATATAACCGGGTACATAAAAGTCTTTTGAGCCTTTAACCAGCGCACTGTCCGGTTTAAGAAAAAACTTATTCTCCCCTATATTCTTGTAAAATATATTCACTTTTAATATCTGAATTACAACAGAAATGACTTCTGCGGGTTTTCGTTGTAACTTTTATATAATTTTGTGAGCACTTGTTTTGTGTCAAGGGTAAAGTCGCCATTCATCATCCACGAATAGTAACTTGGGTCGGCCTTAAAAACGGTTACAACTGGTTTTCCCTTGTATTTGCCAAAATTAAAAAGCGGAGTCTCTTTTTCGTCCAGAACTATCCTGCCTGCATAATCTAACAGATTGGATTTTGTAGAGAACTTGGAAAGAAATTCGATGTCATTTTCCAGAGTGTCATTATATCTGTCAAGTTGTGATTCAAGAATTTCAAATGTAGCAACGGTGTCGGCCTCCGCAGAGTGGGCATTTTCCAAATCCTTGCTGCAATAAAACTTATACGCGGCAACGAGAGTTCTCTGTTCCATCTTGTGAAAAATGTTTTGAATATCAACCATTTTTCTCTTTCTGAAATCGAAATCTATTCCGGCTCTAAGAAACTCTTCCGCGAGAAGCGGAATATCGAATTTAATAGAATTGTAACCGGCAAAATCACATCCGGTCATCCAGATGGCAAGGCTTTTCGCTACCTCTTTGAATGTGGGGCAATCTTTAACATCTTCATTAGATATTCCGTGTATTTTCTGAGCCTCGGGTGAAATTGGAATTGTCGGATTTATCCGCCTTGTTTTAATTTCCTGATCGCCATTAACATTAATTTTAAGAGCGCAAATTTCAACAATCCTGTCTTGGGTAATACTTAGCCCTGTACTCTCAATATCAAAAAATATTATAGGATTTTTTAGATTTAATTTCATTATTTAAGGGAGCTTTATGCATTTACCATCATAGGCATCAGAAGAGCAAGAATTTCCTCCTGAGGATCAACAGGCCCTGCAGCAAGAATTAATGCGGCTCTCGAAGGATCAGACAGTTCCAGCGAAATATCAGTATAAGGAAGATTTCCTAAAATTTCAATTAAGAATGTAGATTTAAAAGCGATTTCCATATTATCTCCTTCAAACTGGCAAATCAGTTTTTCATTTGCGGAAATAGAAAAATCCAGGTCCTGTGCAAACAGTTCCAGAGTGTTGTATGAAAGTTTAAGTCTCACCTGACTGCTGGCCTGGTTTGAACATACTGCAACTCTCCTTGCGCTGTTAAGGAAATCGGTTCTGTTTATAACCAGCTTGTTTGTATTGTTTTTAGGAATAACCGAGCGGTAGGCCGGGTAGTTTCCTTCAACAAGCCTGCAAACCAGTACAAATGATTCAAATTCGAAGTAGGCGTTGCGTTTGTCAAATTTCACAATAACCTCTTCATCTCCTTTTCCGAGAATGTTTTTTAAAACAGACGATGGTTTTTTAGGAAGGATAAATGACGATTTTGTTTCTGACTTTATGTCATGTCTTGTGTAGCAGACAAGCTTATGTGCGTCTGATGCTACAAGTGTGGTGCTGTCGGTATCAATATCAAAATATATTCCATTCATAACCGGCCTTAATTCCTCTTCCGCTGTAGCATAAAGTGTTCTGTTTATACCCTCCAGCAGAGTGCGGGAATTAATTGTTATTGTTGTGTTTTCTTCCGATAAGTCCGGAATAGAAGGATAGTCATCAGACAATGTGCATGGAAGTTTTGCATTACCGGTTGCCCAAAGAATCTCAATAATTGAGTTGCTTTCGTTGGTTTTGAACTCCAGAGGCTGATCGGCAAATTCCCGGAGTGAATCGGTAAGAAGTTTTGCAGGAATGGTAATTTCTCCCTCCTCGGTTACATTCTCTATTGCCATTTTTGCCTTAAGCGTAGTCTCTAAATCGGATGCCGTAATATTCAGAAATCCGTCCTTTAGAACAAAGAGAAAATTATCCAGAATCGGGAGTGAATTTTTAGATGAAATTACTCTCGAAACTGATTGGAGACGTGCTAAAAGTTCTGTACTTGAAACTACAAATTTCATATCTTTTCAATTTTTAACAAAGATAATAAAAAATAGTTATGGCATATAATTTGATTTCTCAGCTCGTTAAAATTGATTAATATGAAAAGAACAGTTCTATTTTTTCTTGCAACTGTATTAGTCAGTGGTGTTACTGCATTAACAGTTGTTAAAATTACTACTTCAAATTCAGGCCCTTATGTGTTTTCAGGTAATGAGACTCCTGTGCAAAATGTTTCTTTATCCAATCAGCTTTATCCCGATTTTACATATGCGGCAGAAATGTCAGTGAAAGGAGTCGTGCATGTAAAAGTTTTAAAAAAAGGCGTTTCACAGACACCCTCATTTTTTGATTTTTTCTTTGGTTACGGATCTTCCGATGCTGAGCCAAGGAATCAGGTTAATTCAGGTTCAGGAGTGATTATTTCTCCGGACGGGTACATTATAACAAATAATCATGTAATTGAATCTGCAGATGAGATTAACGTGACTCTTGATAATAACAAATCATTCAGGGCTAAGCTGGTTGGAGCAGACCCTGTAACAGATATTGCGCTTATTAAGGTGGATGCCCAAAAACTTCCTTTTCTTAATTTTGGCAACTCGGATTCGCTCAGGCTTGGAGAATGGGTGATAGCCATCGGTAATCCATATAACCTACGATCTACAGTAACAGCCGGAATTGTGAGTGCAAAGGCCAGGAGTATACCGTCTGAAAACGAAGAATTCAAAATTGAATCATTTATTCAAACAGATGCTGCCGTAAATCCGGGTAACAGCGGCGGTGCTCTTGTTAATACCAGGGGAGAGCTGATAGGAATTAATACCGCTATTGCCTCAAGAACGGGTTCGTATACCGGATATTCTTTTGCTGTACCGAGCTCAATTGCAAAAAAAGTTATTGAAGATTTAATGGATTTTGGCAAGGTGCAAAGGGCCATGCTTGGAATTACAATGCAGGAAATTGACGGGGAACTTGCAAAAGAGAAGGGGATTAAGGATTTGAAAGGTGTTTATATTGCAGATTTAGTCAAAGATGGGGCCGCCGACAGGGCAGGAGTGAAAATTTCTGACCAGCTGACATTAATTAACGGAATCCCGGTAAATTCCGGACCGGCAGTTCAGGAGCAGATAAGCAAATTCAGGCCGGGAGATAAAATTTCAACAGAAATTATAAGAGCCGGTAAACCAATAAGACTTTCGATTGTTTTGCAAGGAAGAAGTTAAGCGGCGAAATTGTACCCAAACATTTAAAGCAATGGTTCAGTTGTTTATTAAGGAATGGGTCTCTAAATTTTGCAGCTTACGCCATTTTTATGTAGCTTTGCAAGATAATATATATTCATGAGACAGCTTAAGATAACAAAATCCATTACTAACAGGGAGAGTGCGTCTCTCGACAAGTATCTTCAGGAGATAGGGAGGGAAGAGCTCATAACAGTTGAAGATGAAGTTGAATTAGCACAACGGATAAGAAAAGGAGATCAGGAGGCACTGGAAAAACTCACCAGGGCTAATCTGCGTTTCGTGGTATCTGTTGCAAAACAGTATCAGAATCAGGGCTTAAGCCTTCCCGACCTTATCAACGAAGGTAATCTTGGCTTGATTAAAGCCGCTGAAAAATTCGATGAAACAAGAGGTTTTAAATTTATCTCCTATGCTGTATGGTGGATAAGACAATCAATTCTTCAGGCTCTTGCCGAGCAGTCAAGAATTGTTCGCCTTCCTCTCAATCAGGTAGGTTCGCTCAACAAGATAAATAAAGCACTTTCAAAATTTGAACAGGAAAACGAAAGACTTCCTTCGCCGGAAGAACTGGCTGTCATACTGGATATTCCAAGAGAAAAAATAGCAGATACACTTAGAGTGTCCGGCAGGCATGTGTCTGTTGATGCGCCATTTGTTGACGGTGAAGACAATAATCTTCTGGATGTCCTTCCTAACACAGATTCGCCTAACGCAGACAGAGGACTCTTAAATGAGTCATTAAATAAAGAGATTGAAAGAGCATTGTCTACTCTCACCGAAAGGGAGAGAGATATTGTAAAATATTTCTTTGGAATAGGATCAGTTGAAATGACACTTGAAGAAATTGGTGAGCATTTTGGCTTGACAAGAGAGAGGGTGAGGCAGATTAAAGAAAAGGCAATCAGAAGATTGCGTCACAGCGCCAGAAGTAAGCTCCTTAAATCTTACCTTGGTTAATAATCAACCTAAATAATTTTGTTTAAATGAAAAAACTTCTATTTGCCGTGATTGCAGCAGGTGCAATTATTACATCGTGTTCACAGCAGAAGTCTGCTGAGAACCCTCTTCTCGCAAAATGGGACACTCCTTTTGAAATCCCTCCATTTGAAAAAATTAAAATTGAGCATTTTATGCCTGCTTATGTTGAAGCCATGGCTCAGCACAAAGCTGAAATTGACTCTATCGTAAACAACACCGAGGCACCTACATTCGAAAACACAATTGTTGCCTATGACAATTCCGGTGAATTACTGGATAAGATTTCTCCTGTTTTCTCAAATATAAGCGGAACAGCTTCAACTCCTGAAGTAATTGCGCTTGCAAAAGAATTATCTCCGCTGACAAGCAAACACTTTAACGAAATAAGCCTTAACCCTCTTCTGTTCCAAAGAGTAAAAGCAGTATATGAAAAAAGGGACTCACTTGGCCTTGATGCCGAACAGATGCGCCTGCTTACCGAAATGTACAAAGGTTTCGTAAGAAGCGGCGCAGACCTTTCTGAAGACAAAAAGAATGAACTTAAGAAGATAAACGAAGAAATATCTGCTCTTCAGCTGCAATTTGGACAAAACCTTCTCGCCGAAACAGATGCTTTCAAACTTATTATTGACAAAGAAGAAAACCTTGCTGGAATTTCGGAGTCGCTAAGAGCGTCAGCTCTTAAAAGAGGTGAAAAAGATTCAACAACTGCCGGAAAATGGGTGTTTGGTCTTGACAACCCAAGCGTAATGCCTTTTTTACAGCAGTCTTCAAATACGGATCTCAGAAAACAGATTTTTGAGGCTTATCTTAACAGATGTAACAACAATAACGAGTTTGACAACAAAGATGTCATTAAAAAACTTGTCGATTTAAGACTTAAACGGGCTAAATTACTTGGTTTCGAAAACTATGCCCAATATCAGCTTGAAGAAAGAATGGCAAAAACGCCTGAGGCTGTTTATGAACTTTTGAATAAAATCTGGACACCTGCACTTGCTGCAGCCAGGAAAGAACTTACCGACATGAGTGCTATTGCTGTATCAGAAGGCAATACTGCACCTCTTGAGTCATCTGACTGGAGATTCTATTTTGAAAAATCAATGGCTAAAAAGTTCAATCTTAACGATTCCGAACTTCGTCCTTATTTTAAACTTGAAAATGTGAGAGAAGGAATCTTCTATGTAGCAAACCAGTTATATGGAATAACATTCACACAGGTTAATAATGTTCCGCTTCCTAGTCCTGAAGCAACTGCTTTTGAGTGCAAAGATGCAGACGGATCTCATCTTGGAATCCTGTTTATGGATATGTTTGCCCGCCCGGGAGAAAAAAGAGGCGGAGCATGGTGCAGCGGTTTCCGTTCACAAACATATAAGGATGGTAAAAAAGTTACCCCTCTTGTTATTATTGTAGGCAATTTTACCAGACCTGTTGGTGAAGACCCTGCTTTACTAAGTACTGATGAGGCAGAAACTTACTTCCACGAATTTGGACATGCACTTGCAAGCCTGCTAAAAGATGTTCATTACAATGGAGTAGGGGGTATGACAAGGGATTTTGTTGAACTTCCATCGCAAATCATGGAACACTGGGCATTTGAACCTCAGGTGCTTAAAGTTTATGCAAAACACTATAAAACCGGTGAAGTAATTCCACAGGAACTTATTGACAAAATGGTAAATGCAGGCAAATACGGACAGGGATTTGCAACAACTGAATATCTTGCAGCTTCTTTCCTTGATATGGATTTCCACGTTCTTAAAGAAATCCCTGCTAATCTTGATGTTCTTGCTTTTGAAGCAAAATCATTAGGCGACAGAGGTCTAATTTCGCAGATACCTCCAAGGTACAGAAGTACATATTTTAGTCACACATTTGGCGGCGGATATACTGCAGGTTACTACTCATATATTTGGGCCGAAGTACTCGACAGCGATGCATATCAGGCATTCGTTGAGACTAAAGACATATTTAACAAAGAGGTTGCAGCCAAGTTCAGAAAAGAGATTCTTGCCAGAGCCGGACAGGACGAAGCGATGACTCTTTACGTGAACTTCAGGGGAAGCAAACCAGGTATTGGTGCGTTGTTGAAAAATCGTGGTCTGAACTAAAAAAAAATCAATATTTTCATAAAAGAAGGGAGCCCGAAAGGCTCCTTTTTTTTATATTTGTATATGGTACTGACAGCGGAAAATATACTGTTTATTGGTTCGGTTCTTCTATTTATAAGTATTCTTGCAGGGAGGGCTGCAAATCTCTTCGGCGTTCCTGTTTTGCTTCTATTCCTTGCCGTAGGGATGGTATTTGGAACCGATGGTTTTGGAATTCAGTTCAGTAACCCTCATATTGCTCAGTTTATAGGCAATGCTGCGCTAAGCATTATCCTGTTCTCCGGCGGAATGGACACAAAGTTTTCTGAAATAAGGCCTGTGCTTGCTCCGGGAATCGTACTGTCTACACTTGGTGTTTTGCTGACAACCCTCTTCACCGCCGTAATTATTTATTATTTTACAGCCTGGCTTCCTGCCTTTCCCGGACTATCAATAGCTGAATCTCTTCTTCTTGCATCAATTATGTCTTCTACCGATTCAGCATCGGTATTTTCAATTCTCAGATCAAAGGGAACAAAACTTAAACAAAATTTAAAGCCTTTACTGGAACTTGAAAGCGGAAGTAATGACCCAATGGCCTATATGCTTACAATTCTTTTTATTGAAATGATTCTTACAGGTGAAACAGGGATTGGACATTTTATTTTTAAATTTATTGTTCAGTTTGCAGTGGGTGCTATTTCCGGATATATTCTTGCAAAACTTCTGATTCTTATTACGAAGCGAATAAATGTAGAAAACAGTTCGGCATATCATATTATGTTACTTGCCTCTGTCTTTTTTATTCAATCCGGAACAGGTTTTATATATGGTAACGGGTTCCTTGCAGTTTATATTGCCGGACTTGTAATTGGAAATAATAAACAAAATAAGAATGCGAGCGCAAGTGCTTTCTTTGACAGTTTTGCATGGCTGAGTCAATTGGTTTTGTTCCTTACTTTGGGTTTGTTTGTAAACCCGGGAGATCTTATTGCTATTGTTTCCATTGGTTTGATAATTGCATTCGGAATGACTCTCATTTCAAGACCTTTCTCGGTGTTTATTGCGCTATTGCCTTTCAAAAATTTCACAATCAATGCAAGACATTATATCTCATGGGTTGGGCTTAAAGGGGCTGTACCAATCGTTTTTGCGACTTATCCGCTTATTGCCGGTCTTAAAAACGCACAATTGATGTTTGACATTGTCTTCTTTGTTACACTTCTATCATTACTCATTCAGGGAACAACTGTATTCTTTTCTGCAAAGAGACTCTCTTTGACGTCAGATGGAGATGCTGATTGAATTCTAAATACTATCTTTGTCCGAACTTAAAATTTATTTAAATGACTGACTTCTGGCAGCTGATAGGCAACCTGATTGTTGACTTCGGCAATTGGGTCTGGGGAATGCCCCTGTTTCTTCTTTTAATCGGCGGTGGTTTAGGATTTCTTATCTATTCCGGTTTTGTTCCTTTTCGATATTATGGCAGAGCCATCAGGTCTCTTAGAAAAAAAGAGGATGATGCTCCCGGACAAATTAGTTCATTTGAAGCACTTGCAAGCGCAATAGCTTCTACTGTTGGTATGGGTAACATCTCAGGTGTAGCAGTAGCTATAACTATGGGTGGCCCGGGAACAATTTTCTGGATGTGGGTAAGTGCCATTGTTGGTATGGCAACAAAGTTTTTTGAGGGGAGTCTTACAATTATGTTTAAGGGTAAGGATTCGGCCGGTGAGCCACAGGGGGGGCCTATGTATATGATAACAGAAGGTCTTGGAAAAAAGTGGAGGCCAATGGCTGTCTTTTTCTCTGTTTTCGGACTTATAGGCACGCTTTGCCTTATGCAGGCAAACCAGCTGACAGAGGCTTTTACAACGGTTATTACAACACCGATGGGAATAGAAAGCAGCTTTGGACTAAAGCTTATTATTGGAGTAATTATATGTGTTATAGTTTCGGTTGTTATACTCGGAGGTATTCAAAGAATTTCAAAAGTATCGGCTAAACTTGTACCCACTATGGTTGGCATGTATTTTCTTCTTGTTGGATACATAGTTGTTACGAATCTTTCTGTAGTACCGGATGTGTTTTATTCGATTTTTGCAGGTGCATTTGAATTTAAGGCTGGTCTTGGAGGACTTGCCGGTTCGGCAATTGTTATTGGAGCCAGGCGTGCTGCATTCGTAAACGAGGCTGGTGTAGGTACAGCATCAATGATGCACGGTGCCTCAAAAAATACACAGCCGATTAGAGAGGGACTTGTGGCAATGATAGGCCCTTCAATTGACTCAGGTCTGGTATGTACGCTCACTGCTCTTGCAATACTAATTAATGCTCAGTATGATGTGACGCAACTGCAGGGTATTCAGATGGCGATGAATTCTTTCGAAGCATCGATTCCAGGTGTTGGACATTACCTGTTGCTTATCATGGCAATAATCTTTGCATTTTCAACAATGTTCTCATACTCATATTACGGAGTGAAGTGTACAAATTTCTTATTCGGCGCAAAATATGCACACTATTACAACTATTTTTTCCTTATTATGTTAGTAGTAGGTGCTGTTATATCGCTTGATGTTGTTGTTGGGATTATTGACAGTGCATACGCTCTAATGGCAATACCTACGATGATTACTTTAATTATTCTTGCTCCTAAAGTTAAAAAGGAGATGAAAATTTATTTTAAAAAATAGTTTAGATGAATCCCGAGAAACTAATTTTGTCAAAACTGAAAGAAGCTGTCTCTGTGCTTTACGGTCAAAATCCGGAAGAGAGTATGCTGCAAACTCAGGCTACCCGAAAGGAATTTGCAGGAGATATAACAATAGTAGTATTTCCTCTTCTTAAAATTTCAAAAAAATCGCCTGAAGAGACATCACGTGAAATTGGTGAATATCTTACTTCAAACAGTAATGAAATTGAAAGTTATAATGTAGTAAAGGGTTTTTTGAATATAAAACTCTCAAATAACTACTGGCTCGATATTTTCAGCAAAATTTCTCTTAGCAAAGACTGGGGGCAGCACCCATCATCCGGCAAAAGTGTAATGGTTGAATACTCTTCTCCAAACACAAACAAGCCCCTGCATTTAGGACATATAAGGAACAATCTTCTTGGCTGGTCCGTTGCCAAATTGCTTGAAGCTAACGGACACAAGGTTTATAAAGTTAACCTCGTAAACGACAGGGGAATTCATATTTGTAAATCCATGCTGGCATGGCAAAAAACGGCTAACGGAGAGACTCCCGCAAGTTCCGGTTTAAAAGGTGATCACCTTGTTGGAAAGTATTATGTTATTTTTAACAATATGCTCAAGGAAGAGGTGAACGGCCTTGTTGCCTCAGGAATGGAAAAAGAGGAAGCAGAAAAATGCGCTCCTTTGATGAAGGAGGCGCAGGAGATGCTTGTTAAGTGGGAGAAAGGAGACGAAGCAGTTGTGAACCTGTGGAAAATGATGAATTCGTGGGTTTATGAAGGATTTGACGAAACTTATAAGAGGCTTGGAGTTGACTTTGACAAAACATATTACGAGTCTCAAACATATTTGCTGGGAAAAGCTCTTGTTGGAGAAGGTTTGAAAAAAGGTGTTTTTTATACTAAGGAGAATGGATCAGTATGGTGTGATCTTACCCCCGACGGCCTTGATGAAAAATTGCTTTTAAGATCCGACGGAACCTCTGTTTACATGACTCAGGATTTAGGTACGGCTCATCAGCGGTTTTCCGAATACCGTCTGGATGAACTTATCTATGTTGTAGGAAATGAACAGAATTATCACTTTCAGGTATTAAAACATATTTTAAGAAAACTTGGATTTGAATGGTCCGATTCTATTTTTCACTTGTCATACGGTATGGTAGAATTGCCGGAAGGCAAAATGAAATCCAGAGAGGGCACTGTCGTTGATGCAGATGACCTTATTGCAAATATGGTTGATACCGCAAGAGAAACATCTCTGGAACTCGGAAAACTGGAAAATTTAAGCGAAGAAGAGCAGAATAAGGTATTTGAAATGCTTGGATTGGGAGCTTTGAAGTATTTTATTATTAAAGTTGACCCGAAGAAAACCATGCTTTTCGATCCTAAGGAATCGATTGATTTCAATGGTAATACAGGCCCTTTCATTCAGTACACCCATGCAAGAATAAAATCAATTTTACGGAAGGCTTCCGAACTGAGCATTTCTCCCGATTTTTCAGGTGCACCGCTCATTCAGAAAGAGGTGGAAATAATTAAACTGCTAAACAATTTTCCTGAAAAAATAGGTGAAGCAGGTGAAGCTCATTCTCCGGCATTAATTGCAAACTATGCATATGAACTTGCAAAGGAGTTTAACCAGTATTATCACGAAGTCTCAATATTAAAAGAGGAGAATTCAATGGCGAGGTCCCAGCGGCTTGTGCTTATTGATTCAATAGCCAGAGTATTATCAAAGGCAATGGGTATTTTGGGAATTACCCTGCCTGAGAGAATGTAAAATGGACATTAACAGAAATAAATTTTTGCCCACATCAAAAAAAGAGGTGGAAGCGTTGGGTTGGGATTACCTGGACGTTATACTCTTTTCAGGTGATGCGTATATAGATCATCCTTCATTTGGTACAGCAGTAATAGCCCGTATTCTCGAAAGGGACGGTCTTCGCGTTGCCGTTGTCCCTCAGCCAAACTGGCAGGACGATTTAAGGGATTTTAAAAAACTTGGAAAACCAAGGCTTTTTTTTGGTGTCAATGCCGGTGTGATGGATTCAATGGTCAACCATTATACGGCAAACAAGAGACTTCGCAGTAACGATGCATATACACCTGACGGAAGAGCCCATCAGCGTCCGGATTACGCTGTAAAAGTGTATTCAAATATTCTTAAGAGCATTTATCCCGAAGTTCCTGTCGTTATTGGCGGAATTGAAGCTTCCTTAAGGAGGGTTACTCACTATGACTACTGGAATGATAAGATATTGCCATCCATACTTGTTGACTCCTGTGCAGATTATTTGATATACGGAATGGGGGAGAAGCCTGTGTCTGAACTTGCAAATGCTTTCCGTAATGGTTATAGTCTGGAACAGATTAGACGGATTTCTCAAATTGCATATGTTTCAGATAAAGCAGACGCAGGAATCCCGGATGTATTATTTTTAAACTCATATGAGAAGTGCCTTAAAGACAGAATGGCATTCGTCGAAAATTTCAATGTCATAGAAAAAGAGTCTAATTCATACAAAGCGAGAGTTATTGTTGAACCGTATCAGGATAAATTCATTTATATAAATCCCCCGTTTGAGATTCCCGAAAAGGCAGAAATTGATTCCTTCTTTGATTTGCCATTTACAAGGGTTCCTCACCCGAGATATAAAGGTAAACACATCCCGGCATATGAAATGATAAAGTTTTCCATAAATACCCACCGTGGGTGTTTTGGCTCATGCAGTTTTTGTACAATATCTGCACATCAGGGGAAATTTGTTATTTCCAGGTCCTTTGAATCTATATTGAAAGAGGCGGTTGCAATTTCTAAAATGGACGATTTTAAAGGATATATATCCGATGTTGGCGGTCCTTCTGCAAATATGTACGATATGAAGGGAAAGGATATGGAACAATGCAGGAAATGTAAAAGAGACAGCTGTATATATCCCGGAATTTGCGCAAATTTAAACAGGTCACACGACAAAATAATTGATCTGTACAACAGAATAGAAAAGATACCCGGAATAAAGAAAGCATTTATTGGAAGCGGAATCAGGTATGACCTTTTCTTAAACGAAAAAGGATATCTGGATGAATCCGGGAGAAAATATCTGAGGGAAGTAATTGTAAAACATACATCAGGCAGGTTTAAAATAGCACCTGAACACACCGAAGAGCATGTCCTCAAGGTTATGGGCAAGCCTTCTTTTAAGCTTTTTACTTTTTTAAGAAAAGAATTTGAACAGATAGTAAAACAAGAGGGGTTGAGATACCAGTTAATTCCATATTTTATTTCAAGTCATCCCGGTTGCACTATGGACGATATGGCCAGACTTTCATCTAACCCCGATTTGAAAAATATACAATTAGAACAAGTTCAGGATTTTACGCCTACACCAATGACTCGTTCGTCGGTCTCATTTTATACCGGGATTGATCCAAAAACCTTAAATAAAATTTTTGTAGAGAGGTTCCCGGAGAACAAGTTGAGGCAAAAATCATTTTTTTTAAATAAAAAGTAAAAAAAGGTATAAAATTTTAAATATTTGCACTATTATTGCAGCCCGAAAACAATACCGAACATTCACTTTTTTATGGATAAAAAGACAAATACAACTAAGGCCAAGACACCAATTCAGGCTGTTCCAAATCAGTCTAAGAGAAGATTAGTAGTAAGTTACAATAATCTTAGCCCGGAATTGCTGGCCATAATTAAAGAGAGATATCCAAGAGGATATGCCGATTATATGGGAGAAATATTCAAGGTTGACAAACCGGACGGATCTTTTTTCTATGCAATATCACTCGAGGTAACAGATGCGATATATCTTGTTAAGGTGGATGTTAAAATCGACGACTATGATGAGGCAACCGATGAACTCTTCGGTGGCGGATCAACAGATTCCGATTCAGGCGAGCCGGACGAATTTCCCGAAGACGATTCCAGCAGCACATTTACAGAAGAAGAAGAGGAATCAGACGAATAGCAGTTTTATTCTTAATCAAAATACAAAAGGCTGGATTAGTTCAGCCTTTTTTCGTAATTTCGCTTGTGCAAAAAATCAAATCATTATTAAGCAGATTCGCGGGAATTATCAGAAAATTACCGGAGAACAGAATGCTTTTTTTGCTTGCCCTTATTGTGGGAGCCGGCAGCGGTTTAGCAGCTGTCCTTCTTAAAAGGGCAATACATTTTGTCGCATGGATACTAAAAGGATGGTTTAATACTCCTGCAGAAAGTTTTCTTTATATTATATACCCTGGAATAGGAATGCTCATTGCATTGCTGTTTGTGCGTTATGTAATCAAAGACAACATTGGTCACGGAGTAACGAAGGTATTGCTTGCTCTGTCAAAAAATGATTCTAAAATTAAACCTCATAATACCTGGTCTTCAATTTTTGCAAGTTCTGTCACAATAGGCTTTGGCGGTTCGGTAGGAGCAGAGGCTCCAATCGTTTACACTGGCGCTGCAATAGGTTCAAATGTAGCAAGAGCTTTGGGACTTTCGTATAAACACATGACAATCCTGCTTGGTTGCGGAGCTGCAGGAGCTGTAGCCGGCATCTTTAAAGCACCCCTGGCAGGAGTACTTTTCACGCTGGAGATACTTCTGTTCAATATTTCAATGACATCTGTATTACCCTTACTGGTATCTGCTGTAACCGCTACCACAGTCTCATACCTTTTACTGGGCGGCAATGTTGTATTCAGCAATACAATAGAGGCATTTAAATTTACAAATATTCCTTTCTATATATTGCTTGGTATAATAACCGGCTTTATTTCACTCTATTTTATCAGAATGACTCTGAGTATGGAAGACAAGATATCTTCCATTAAAAAGCCCTTTAAACGATGGGCTATCTCTGCGATATCGCTTGGCCTTCTCATTTTTCTTTTTCCTCCGCTTTTTGGAGAGGGATATGATTCTCTTTCAGCTTTATTGAATAATAATACAAGAGATTCTATCGGCCCAAGTATTTTTGATTCATTATTTGAATATGAATGGTTTGTGCCTGCTTTTTTTACTGCAGTAATCATTTTTAAAGTATGGGCAATGTCTTTTACCAATGCAGGAGGAGGTGTGGGCGGAACATTCGGACCTACTCTGTTTATTGGTGGTGTAGCTGGTTTTGTCCTTGCCAGAATTATTAACCTGAGCGGAATTTATGTGGTCCCGGAAGCAAATTTTGCTTTGGTGGGTATGGCCGGGTTAATGGCAGGAGTTATGCAGGCTCCTCTCACAGCAATATTTCTAATTGCGGAAATGACCGGTGGATACATACTTTTTATGCCGCTGATAATAACTTCGGCCATATCATTTGCAACTATCCGTTCGTTTGAGTCATATTCCATTTATACAAAAAGAATAGCGAAAAAGGGAGACCTTTTAACTCACGACAGCGACCAGGCCGTCCTTACTCTTTTGAAAACTTCCGATTTAATTGAAAAAGACTTTACGCGAATAGCTCCGGACAAGACTCTTGGCGATCTTGTTGATATTCTTAGAACATCGAAACGAAATATCTTCCCGGTTGTTGATTCCGGCCATAAGTTGTGCGGAATTATTCTTCTGGACGATATCAGGCAAATAATGTTTGATTCTGAAAAATATGATTCTGTTATTGTATCTCAGTTGATGAAGGAGCCCGAAACGTATGTCTACGAAAGCGATAAAATGGAAGAAGTTATGAGAAAATTTGAAGTTACGGCAACATGGAATTTACCTGTGCTGGACTCCAAAAACAATTATAAAGGCTTTGTCTCAAAATCAAAAATATTCTCTGCATACAGAGAACAACTACAAAAAGTATCACATGATTAATCTTTACATTGAGCATATCAGCAATCAGCTATCAGTAAAAATATGGCAGGTTGAACATTGCGTTGCGTTACTGGAAGAGGGAGCAACCATACCATTCATTTCAAGATACAGAAAGGAGAGAACAGGGGCTCTTGACGAAGTGCAGGTTGCAGAGATAAAGCACTATTTCCTGAAATTTCAGGATTTAGAAAAGAGGAAAGCTGCTGTTTTAGCTTCAATCGAAGAGCAGGGAAAACTTACAAACGAAATTAAAAAAGAGATTGAAGATTGTGTTGAACCTCAGAAGCTGGAGGATTTATACCTTCCTTTTAAGCCAAAGCGCCGTACAAAGGCGTCAATTGCCAAAGAGAAGGGTCTGGAGCCGCTTGCAAGTGCTATTTATGATTTAGCCTCTTCCGATCCGTTTGCCGATGCGGGAAAATTTATTAACGAAGAGGTGCCGTCAAAGGAAGCTGCATTATCGGGAGCAAGAGATATTATTGCAGAATGGATAAGCGAGGATTCAAAAATCCGGGAAGAACTAAGAACCCAATATTCAAAATTTGCAAAAATTATTTCTAAGCAGCATAAAGATTTAAAGTCGGCTGATGATAGCAAATACCGTAACTATTTTGACCTGAGCGGAAACATTTCAGGGATGCCCGCACATAGACTGCTCGCTATGCTAAGAGGTGAGAGGGAAGGGGAATTAAGCATCAGACTTGAAATTGATTCGGATTATTCTTTGAATTATATAAGAAGAGGAGTGTTTAAGAAAAGAGGGACCCCATCTGCTGCCTGCAGGGAACAAATTGAAATTGCAATAGAAGATTCATATAAGAGGCTCCTGCACTCATCAATTGAAAATGAGACCATAAAAGCAGCAAAAGACAAAGCCGACCTGGAATCTGTTAAAGTATTCGGCGAGAATCTTTCTGCTCTATTACTTGCACCGCCTGTGGGCCAAAAAAGAGTACTGGCTTTAGATCCCGGGTTTAGAACCGGTTGCAAGGTCGTTTGTCTGGATTCACAAGGAGAGCTTTTGCACAACGATACAATTTACCCTCATCCTCCGGTAAATGAAAAAATTCAGGCTATCAAAAAAATATCGAACCTTGTTGAGTCATATAAGATTGAAGTGATTGCTATTGGCGACGGAACAGCAAGCAGAGAAACAGAAGCATTTATCAAGAAAATACCTATGCCCAAAGGAATTCAAATTTTTTCTGTCAGCGAAGACGGTGCCTCTGTTTATTCGGCATCTCCTGTTGCAAGAGAAGAATTTCCGGACTATGATGTAACAGTTAGGGGTGCAATTTCAATTGGCAGAAGAGTTATGGACCCTTTAGCCGAACTCGTGAAAATAGATCCCAAATCTATCGGAGTTGGACAATATCAACATGATATAGACCAAAACCTTCTTAAAGAGATGCTGGACAATACTGTGACAAGTTGTGTAAACAGAGTAGGGGTCAATCTTAATACCGCGAGTAAACACTTGTTAAGCTATGTTTCAGGTATAGGCCCCTCCATCGCCCAGAATATTGTAAACTTCCGCACGGAAAATGGCCCTTTTAAATCAAGACTTGAGCTGTTAAAGGTAAAAAGACTTGGCGATAAGGTTTTTGAACAATGTGCCGGTTTCCTGAGAATCCCGGATTCAAGCAACCCTCTTGACAATACTGCAGTTCACCCGGAAAGGTATGATCTTGTAAAAACAATAGCAAAAGATATAAGCCTTTCCCCTCAAGAACTTATAACGAATGAAAGTGCAAGAGAAAAAATAGACATTAAGAAATACGTAACTCAGGATGTTGGAATACCAACTCTTACTGATATAATGGAGGAACTGTCAAAGCCCGGGAGGGACCCCCGTAAAGTTGCACAGGTAATGGAATTTGCTCCGGACATTCACAGTATTGATGATTTGAAAACAGGAATGATTTTGCCCGGTATCGTAACTAATATAACGAATTTTGGAGCATTTGTGGATATTGGAATAAAACAGGACGGACTTGTCCATATCTCTCAGATGTCAAACAAATTCATTTCTTCTCCGTCGGAAGTTGTTAAGCTTCAGCAACCGGTTCAGGTTAAAGTAATAGATATTGACCTTAAAAGAGGACGGATTCAGCTTAGCCTTAAAACAGAATAAGGATATATATTTTCCAGATTTATAAAAGAAGTCCGGCTATTGAAGCTTGGGCTTCTTTTCTCTTTGTGCAATAATGACTCCCAGAATTACAATCAGTATTCCGGCTATTTTACTGATATTAAGATCTTCCTGACCAATTACATAAGCGCCAAAAGCAGAAACAACAGGAACAAGAGATGTGAAGATATTTGTTCTTGCAATACCAAGAACTTTAATTGAGTTAATAAAGAGAATAAAAGCTGCACATGAGCATAACGCGGCAAGAAAGAGAAGCGGCTTTATAATATCAGGGGTAAAGGAAGAAAAAG
>JAGDMC010000217.1 GCA_017860395.1 Bacteroidota bacterium
TTTACGCGAAGGTGACCGCAGAGTCTCTATTGAGAGCAGTTCGCCTGACATGATAATGGAGTTCCAGAGCGGACCTGCTTTACCATTGAGGCCGGTTGAGTTTTATGCTCTTCAGGAAGCACCTTTGGACAGTTACGTAACATTCTATGCCGAAGGAGCAAATCTGGCACTAAAAACCTGGTCTGTGGAAATTATGGACGAGAACGGAGCAGTACAGCACTTTGGACCATATGTTCAGGAGAAAGTAAGTATCCCCGGCAAATCAATTTTAGGAGACAAGCCAAAAGGTAATTTCAGAGTTACAATGATTGGCCAGACCATTTCCGACAAAACTGTAAAAGAAGAGATTCCTGTACAGGTTGTACTTTGGGCTAAGCCTGTAGTAGAGGAAGGTCTTAGATTCAGTGTAATTTTTGAGTTTGACGAATCAAATGCAATCATGATTTACGAAAAGTATATCACAGATATCGTAACACCAAAAATCCCAACCGGAGCAAAAGTTATGATTCACGGATATACAGATATTATTGGTGATGAAAAGCATAACCTTGATCTCTCTCTTGCAAGAGCAAATGATGTAAAGGCAATAATTGAAAGTGCTCTCGCAAAATCCGGCAGAAAAGATGTAACATTCGAAATTTACGGATTTGGAGAAGATACAAACGCAGCTCAATTTGGGAACAAATACCCCGAAGAACGCTTCTATAATCGTACTGTTATTATTGATATTATACCACAGACACCTGTTTTGTAGTCAGTAATATTTTTACTTAAGCTAAACAGAGGCCAGAATTCTGGCCTCTGTTTTTTTTAAAACACAAATCTTGTTTATCATGAAAAAAATTACTCCTGTTTTAAAAGTTGCTCCTATTATCCGGAATGTAAAGAATCAAACCATTGTAATAAGCGAAAAGACACTGGAGAAAACCAGGTATTTAAATGATTTCATGGCAGAAACCGCTAATTTCTTTCTATTCATTTCGCGCATAATCAAAGCCACATTTTCACGGGATTTTGAATTCAGAGAGTTTTTCCGACAGTGTTTCCAAATTGGATATAAATCGTTACCACTCATTTCCATTACGGGATTTATTGTTGGTCTGGTGCTCACAATTCAGTCAAGACCAACTCTGGTTAATTTCGGGGCCGACTCTATGCTCCCCGGAATGGTAGCTGTTTCTCTTATCCGGGAAATGGGACCGGTGATAATTGCTTTGATATGTGCCGGTAAAATTGGTTCAGGAATGGGCGCAGAATTAGGCTCAATGAAAGTAACCGAGCAAATAGATGCCATGGAGGTCTCATCTGCCAATCCAATGAGATTCCTTGTTGTTACGAGAGTTTTGGCGGCCACTTTAATGATTCCTGTTTTGGTTTTATATGCCGATTTTCTTGGAATACTGGGGAGTTGGGCCGGAGCAAACATAAAAGGAGATGTCTCTTTTAGTCTGTTTTTCTCGCAGGCATTCAGCAAGATCAATTACATTGACTTCTTGCCTGCTTTCATAAAAACAATCTTTTTTGGTGCCGTAATAGGTATCGTAGGCTGCTATAAAGGATTTACGGCAGGACGCGGAACAGAGAGTGTTGGTATAGCTGCAAACTCTGCCGTAGTGCTCTCGTCGTTACTTGTAATAATATTAGACTTGATAGCCGCTCAAATAACTGATATGATATGAAAGAAAATCAAATTATAGAAGTTAAAGACCTTAAAAAAGGGTTTGGCTCACAGAAAGTTATAAATAATGTTTCTCTTCAGCTTTTTGAAGGAGAAAACCTTGTTGTGCTCGGGAAATCGGGCTCAGGGAAATCGGTTTTAATAAAGTGCATTGTTCGTCTATTAACTCCTGATGAGGGAGAAATAAAAGTTTTTGGCGAAGACATGGGTAGTTTAAACAGGGATGCCCTTGGAGAGATGAGAAAGAAAATTGGTTTCCTTTTTCAAAGCGGAGCACTGTACGATTCAATGACTGTTAAGCAAAATCTTGAATTCCCATTAAGGAGAATGAAAAAAAATCTTACATCAAAAGAGATAGACAAAAAAATTGACGAGGCTTTGGAAAATGTAGGATTATCAGATGCTTTAAACAAGATGCCGTCACAACTTTCCGGAGGCATGCGTAAGCGTATAAGCCTGGCAAGGACAATAGTTGCCGATCCCCTGATAATTTTATATGACGAACCTACAACCGGGCTTGACCCGGCTACATCAGATGAAATTAGCGTACTCATTAATGATATACAAAAAAGATATAAAACATCTTCCCTTATTATCACTCACGATATTGAATGTGCCCGCGCCACTGCAAACCGCCTTATTATGCTGCATGAAGGAGAAATTTATATGGAAGGAGACCTTGAAAAGTTTGAAAAATCTAAAGACACACTCATAGAATCGTTCTTTAAGAATAACAACAATAAAATCGCATAATTATGGATACAAATTCTCAAAAATTCAAAGTACGTTTAGGCATGTTTATTACAGGTGGCTTTTTGCTCTTTTTTATGGCAATCTTCATTATAGGAAAACAGCAAAACCTTTTTAATCCTGTATTTAAACTCACAACAACGTTTCATAGTGTGAGCGGGTTGCAGGTGGGAAACAACATTCGTTTTGCCGGAATAAACGTGGGTACAGTTGATAACATTACCATCATCAATGATACCACCGTTGGTGTCGATATGCTCATCAGAAAAGAGATACATAAGTTTATAAAAGCAGACTGTGTCGTAAATATTGGCTCAGAAGGAATAATTGGCGACCGGCTTTTAATAATTACTCAGGGTGGTATTTATTCAAATATGGCAAAAGAGGGCCAGCAGATAACTTCAAACGAACCCGTTGAAATGGATGGAATAATGTCCAGTTTGCAGGTAACTGCGGATAACGCTGCTGTGATTTCGGACCAATTAGCACAGATTATGATTAAAGTAAACAGCGGAAGCGGGACTCTGGGCAGGTTGATACGGGACTCTACCATTGCGGCAAATATAAGCGAAACTATAGTAAATCTTAAAAAGAGCAGCAAGGGATTAGATGAAAACATGAACGCTGCCAAGGATAATTTCCTGCTCAAAGGGTATTTTAACAAAAAAGAAAGAGCTGCAGAAAAAGCAAAAAAAGAGGCAGAAAAATCAATTGAAAAAGAGAAAAAATAATGTAACTATTATCTGTAATTGTATAACATATTCGCTTTAATTGTTTTCTATTTTGCAGATGAAATTAATCAT
>JAGDMC010000218.1 GCA_017860395.1 Bacteroidota bacterium
TGTCGTTATTCATTTTGCTGTCTCTGGGCTTCGGAGCATTTCTTTCTAAAAAATGGTTCCGCTATTATTCCTTCACGACAATTATAATTGTTTGTATTTTTGGTTTATTGACTTCTTTACAGGTTCCTGAACTTAGTGCAAACTTACCTACTCCCTGGATGGGCCTTACAGAAAGAATCAATATTTACTTAACTATGCTCTGGTTTTCAGTAGCGTCTATTACTTTTCTGCAAAAACAGAGAGAATGACATTTCTTTATATATAATAATATCAATTATCATGAAACCTTCTGTTTTCTTTTTAATTGTCTGTCTTTCTTTTATCTGCAATTATGCCATCTCCCAGCCAGCCGCGTCAAATCAAAGAAACAAAGCCGATAGCTTAATGAATGAGGGCAATGTTCCTGAGGCTATTACTGAATTTAAAAAGTTATATAAAATCAACCCTAAGGACAAGAGGATTGTATATAACTACGCATGCGCACTTTCAATTGACAATTCCGTTATTAAGCAATTTGACAGCTGCTTTAAGTATCTGAATATTGCAATTGAACTTGATACATCAGTTACTGCCCTGACGGATCCGGACTTTCTTCCCGCACGGGAAGACAAGAAATGGGCTGCTTTTGAGAACAGACTGATATCTATGTTGAATGTAAAATACAATAATCCATACCAGGATATTGAATATGCTAAAGCATTATGGAGGCTTGGAGCAACTGATCAGGCATATTTTAATGAAATTGGCATTGCCGGGAGAAAACTTGGGATGAGGTCCTCAGTAGCATCGGCAATATGGAAATTAAAATTCATGGTTCAGAAAAATAGCCAGAAAGAGCTGGAGCAGCTTGTTGCAGCAAAGGGATGGCCAAAAGTAAACGAGGTAGGAAAAGAAGCCGCTATGTGCGCTTATCTTGTTGCCATGCATACTAACGATGGCAGTCAGAAAAAATATTTGCCAATGATAAGGCAAAGTTGCGAAAAAGGCGAACTGCCATGGCAGAGATATGCCAATATATATGACCGGTGCCTTTTTAACGACAATAAGCCTCAAAAATACGGGACCCACACCAGATTCAATGAACTGACAAAATCTGAGGAACTTTATCCACTTGAAGATGAGATAAAAGTTGACGAATGGAGGAAGGAAATAGGATTAGAGCCGTTGGCAGATTACCTGGCAAAACTTAATATAAAATATCAGCCGAAACAGAAATAATTTTTCCATTGCGGGCAGTATCAATAACATGATAAATAGTAACTTTGTCACATGAGGAAATCAAGTCTGTTTTTTGTTATATCGTTCTTATTCGTCCTTTCGTCTTGTACAAAGGTCGATTCAATTGAAACAATAAACCCTTTCTCCAATGGCGGAAAAGAAAGGAATATGATTGTTGTTTTGAGCGACATCCATTTGGGTGCCAATCTCTCTTATGCTGAGTGCAGTAAAAACCTTGGGGCTCTTGAAATGTTTCTTAAACAGGTAAAAGCTTCCCGAAATGTCAAGGAGCTTGTAATCGCCGGAGATATGCTTGACGAGTGGTTTATACCGGCAACAACAGATATATATCAGGGAAAGGATCAGGCCGATTTTGTAAAACGCATTGCAACTGCCAACAAAGGAGTGATTGATGCTTTTAACAGCATAATAAGAGAAGGGAAAATCTTAGTCACTTATGTACCCGGAAACCATGACCTGACAATTACTGCTCAAAATGTAGAGAAGATACTTCCGGGAATAAACCAGGCAAGGGATCTGGAGCTGGGTTTAGGTACATATTCTCCGGCCGATTGTCCAAAAATAGCGATTGAGCACGGGCACCGCTACAATTTCTTTTGCGCCCCCGACCCTGTTTCAAATCAGGATATTGCCCCGGGCACTATATTGCCTCCGGGGTATTTTTTTACAAGGATAGGCGTCCACAGTTATATGAACAACTTCCCGCCGGCCGGTGATATAATACCGGCAGTAACTCCCAACACCTCCGGAAATGCAAGCCAGAGTTTGCTTTTCATATATTGGAATGTATGGAGCAGGACATTGATTAAATATACAATACCAAATAAATTTGACGATAAATTTATAATGACCAATATGGATGGATTCAAAGGAACTTACTCAGTAAATGATATACTGCCTTTTCAGAATACACCCGGAGGATTAATAGATGTTAAACTTTACAAGGGAATTCAGGATACATGGAACCAAAGACAAATCCTCAATCACGTAGCGGTAAATATTCCGGTTAGTCAGGCAATTGCAAACGCTGCCAAAGCAAGCGAATCCGATGAGCAGGCAAAGAGTCAGTATTTTCTGAATCCTGATTCAGATAAAAGAATCGTCATTTTTGGCCACACACACGAACCAAAAATTATTTCGTCTAATAACCACAATGGTCAAAAATCAATCTACGCCAACACCGGTACATGGATTGATCACAATTCTGTTGCTTCCACAATAATGAGTTTTGTAGTTATTACTCCGCAGAATACAAAAGCTTCTTCTCTCACATTTGTAAAACTTTATAATTTTGAAAAGGAAATTGTAACAAAAATGGCCGAAGACTCACTACGATATTAAAAATATAAAAACAGATGAAAACCATTGTCGTTTATTATTCCAGAACCGGCAGCAATGAATACTTAGCCGAAAAAATTGCCCGAAGTCTCAATTGCGACATCGAAGAGATCGTGCCTCACTTAAATCTCTTCTTCTTTGTAGCTGTCAGCTCCCTGCTTAAGAAAAGCCCTGGAATCAAAACCCTCAGTCATAATCTCTCGGAATACGACAGGATTGTTTTATGCGGTCCTGTTTTTATGGGGACATTCATTTCGCCACTTCGCGGTTTTATCAGTAAGTATGAAAAAAACATAAAAAAACTCTATTTTGCATGCTGTTGCGCCAGCAGTGATGCCACGAAGGACGATAAATTCGGACACGGTTCGGTATTCAAAATGGCTAAAGACATTCTTAAGGAGAAACTTGTTTTTTGCGAAGCATTCCCAATTCCTCTCGTAGTTCCTGAAGACAAACAAAAAGACAGTGATTTAATTATGAAAACCCGTTTGTCAGATTCTAATTTCACCGGGGAGATTCAAAGGAGATTTGAAAACTTCATCCAAAAGCTTGCTGAATAAATATCGAACCATGAAAAAGATCATAATAACCGTCTTTGCAATGTTCTCTTTTCTGACCTCTTATGCCCAGTCA
>JAGDMC010000219.1 GCA_017860395.1 Bacteroidota bacterium
GTATAAATTTCTTAGATGAAAAGTATAAGCAACTGTTTAATAATATTTCTGTATTTATATATCATTCAAAAGATGACATTAATTGTCCTTACATTTTAATGAGGCAATTTGCGGAAAATATAAAAACCTCAAATCCAAATGTAAGATTTGTTGAAGATGAAAACATGGGACATGGTAAAATGAGTGACGAGGCAAAAAAAGAGTATTTTAACTGGTTGAAAAAATGATTTATCTTTATGATATAATTTAAATATGTTTGAGAAATTAAGTCCAATTATGAAAATTGAATTTATACAGATGTCCATTGAGCATGCCAGAGAAAACATGGGAATCTATAACTATTATATCGAAAACAGTTTAGCTGCATATCCGGACAAAGTGATGCCGGTTGAATACTTTGGCAAATTTATTGAGCTGACAAAAGGATATCCTGCCTATACAATTTATGATGCTGCAAAGATCATTGGCTTTTGCTTTCTCCGTCCATACAACCCCCACTCAACTTTTAAAGAATGTGCCGAGATAACCTATTTTATCAATAAGGATTATACCGGAATGGGAGTTGGAAAAACTGCCCTTAACAAGCTTGAATCGGAAGCGGCAAGCATGGGAATTAAAACAATACTGGCAAGTATTTCGTCCGAAAATCCTCAGAGTCTTTTCTTTCACCAAAACAACGGATTTAAACAATGTGGACGGTTTGAAAGAATCATTACAAAATGGGGAAAGCCATTTGATATTATCTGGATGCAAAAAAACATATAATCAAACTTAAACAATGAAAAAACCTAAAAAACCGGCAAGCGCATTACGATACACATTGGGTATTCTGCTTGCATTTGGCGCATTGAATGCCTTTGGAGGAGGTTATTACGGAATGAGCGGAGCTGATGGAGTTCCTCTTGAATGGCTTGATGGGAGCCCTTTCAAATCCTTTTTTATTCCGAGCTTAATTCTGTTTGTTATTGTTGGCGGATCTTTTCTCACAGCCTCAACCCTCTGCTTCATGGGCCATCATCTTGCACGTAAAACGGTATTTGCTGCGATGGCCGTTGTATTTATGTGGCTTACTGTTCAGATGATTATAATAGGATATGTATCATGGATGCAGCCTGCTACTGCAGGTTGGGGAATATTGTGCCTGATGCTTGCGTGGTTTTTGCCTAAGCAAAAATAATTGCTTTATTCACCAAGGTTTTTATCCATTTTGCTTAAGGCGTAATATAAGGTTTCCCTTTTTGAGTAGCTCATTTCGTTAAGAAATTTATCAATTGCGCTTTTATTACTATTTTCCAAAGTTATAAGTAATTCTATAGCCGATAAATTCTCAAATGGCCCGTGCAGTACATCTGTCTCAAACAAACTCTCATTTTCCTTATTATTACTTAGACTTATGTCTTCTTTGTTCCCGGACTCCATCTCTTTGATTATTACAAAATCATTTGCGTATGGTTGTGAAAAATGCATACTAACTGTATTTATATATTAGATTGCTGAAACTTCAAATACCCTATGTTTTTTAATCCAATCTTCATACGTTAGACGAAAAAGAAAAAAAATAGTTGCAATTTTTCAATTGCAACTATCAAAAAAGAGATAAACTTTTTTATGTTTAACTATGGAAGGGTATTTGACCAATTCGGATTCTGAACAACTCCAAAACCTGAATTGATCTCATTTGCAGGAATAGGATAAACAAAATTGGCAAATACATAGTTTGCAGTTCCTGATATATTGGCTGGCGCTCCTGTCCTTCTCAGGTCATACATTCTGTGACCCTCCTGGAAAAACTCTCTTATTCTCTCATCGGCAATAAACGACAATAATGCTGTTTTTGTGGCTGGCAAATCAGTTGCAGCTGCTATATCTGTATTACGCTTTGCAGTGTAGAAAAGGGCATTCTGGGCATCGGCAATTTGTGTTTGCTGGGCGGATGCTTCTGCAATAATCAGATACATCTCCGACTTTCTGAATATAGGAATGTTGCCGACATCCTCCGAAGATGCATTACCATCAAATTTGCGTGGATGATTACCATCCAGAAGGCCTTTCCTTATATCGTTATCTGCAAATTTATCAAGTGTAAACTCAGATAAAAATCCACCATAAGAATTGTAGAGAGTATTGATTGAATTTGCCGAAAGGTTGTCCGCTTCCGATTTTGCTATAGTAAAAATATCTTCATCGGTAATTGCAGTTGAACTCCACATTTGTACGTAATCAACATTGGAAACATTGGCAGAGCCTCTTTTGTCTATAGCTGTCTGAGCTGCGGTTTTCGCACCTGCATAATCCTGCATATAGAGTTTAACTCTTGCTTCCAGCGCATATACGGCTGCTTCGTTCAGGTAGTACTGGCTCACAGTTTTCTTTTGAGATACGGTAAGAGCATTAAGATGTGTTTTTGCACTTGCAATATCTTTCAATATCTGAGTATATGTTTGTGCCACTGTAGATCTTAGAACGTTTGTATAGGCAGGAATTGGTTCTAAATCGACAAGAACAATACCTAGCTGGCTATTTGGGGTACCGGCTCTGTATGGAAGACCAAAAATATTTACCAGTATAAAAGAAGTAAGAGACCTCATGGAGTACATCTGTGATGCAAATGAGTTGAGGTTTATAATATCCTGAGCAGTAAGTCTGTTCTCAGCAGGATTTGATAATAACGCATTAGCTCCGTTTATTCCACGGGTACATCTGTCAATTACCTCATAACCTTTTGTCCAGATTTGTGATAGTTCGGGAGTGTCTTCATTAATGTTCCAGATGTTAATTGCGACAAAACTACCCGAAGAGTTGTCTGCAATTGAGATGTCTGATGCCATATCTGATATTGAGAGAGCATAGTTCCCCAAAAATTCAAATGCGCCTAAAGAATTATACGCCCCATGCATTCCGTTCTGAACATCCTGAGTTGTTCTGAAGGCCTCTTCGGAAGGGATGGCTGAGTATGGATCTGTTTCCAGACTACAACCTGTAGCCCAGAATGAGAGGGCTATCAATATAGTATATAGTGAAATTTTTTTCATAAAATTCTTCGATTAATTAATTATTTAAAATCCAACACTTATTCCTAACATTATATTTCTTGGTATAGGATAGTTCCACCATTGAAAGCCGTCTGCGTTTATTCCGGAAGGATCAAAGCCTCTGTAATCTTTATTGCTGAAAGTATAAACATTGTCTGCATTCAATGATATTCTCAG
>JAGDMC010000220.1 GCA_017860395.1 Bacteroidota bacterium
GGTTCAATAAAATAATGCTTGTTCAATCCTCAATATCTTTCGAAAAAAACAAAAAATTGATAGGCAAAACCTTCAAAGCTCTTGTCGATGAGGTTGATAATGATATCGCCGTCGCGAGGATCTATTCACAGGCCCCTGAAATCGATGGTGTTGTTCTCATCCCTAACAGTGGTGCTCATAAAGGCGATTTTGTGAATGTGAAAATAGAGGAGGCGTATGATTACGATCTGAAGGGATCTGTAAGCCGTTGAAAAAAATCCCTTACCTGAATATTGTCCTTTTTGTCCTGACATTTATTTCAACATTGACCGTTGGGGCCATGCATGAAGGCATCAACGTGATTGAGGAGCCACTGAAAATTTACAGGGGATTGCCATTTTCCATCACCTTGCTGCTCATACTTGTATTCCATGAATTTTCTCATTATCTTGCATCAAAAAAACACATGATTGAAGCCTCCCTCCCTTTTTTTATCCCAGCTCCTACACTCTTTGGTACTTTTGGTGCTGTGATAAAGATGAAAGCTCCCATAACAACGAAAAACGCCCTTATAGATATCGGTGCTTCAGGGCCTATCGCCGGGTTTCTTATTGCTCTTGTGGCGACGATTATAGGGCTCTCATTCTCTAAGATCATGCCCGTGCATGATACGGCTAATTATATCTCTCTGGGTGATTCACTGTTGTTTAAAGGCCTGATTAAGGTAATACTTGGGACAGTTCCTGCTAACGCCGATATTTTTCTCCATCCGGTTGCCTTTGCAGGCTGGATCGGTTTTTTTGTCACATCTATTAACCTTATACCGGTCGGGCAGCTGGACGGAGGACATATTCTCTACGCCCTTATTGGGGATAAGCATGCAATCTTCTCCAAATTGCTTATAGGGGTAATGTTTATCATGGGAATTTTATTATGGGAGGGATGGATAATCTGGGGGGTATTGTTGATTATCCTCGGATTTAAGCATCCACCGATCGTTTATTCGGGCATGCCTTTAGATCCGAAGAGAAAGATTATCGGTTGGATATCCCTGATCATTTTTGTTCTCACCTTTACGCCTGTACCTATTATGGTTCTTTAAATGGATAGCGAGTGTATTCCCTGCAGCTTGCTGCGGGGAGTCTTCAATCGGTGCTGCAAGAAACAGGGAGAAGATTTTACCTTCTCCCTGTTTTGTAAGAGAAGTTAGAATCTCCAGGTAATTCCGAACTCAAGGCTGTCTTCATATAGTGACGCTTCAATTGTTGCAGGGCTAGGGAAGCCGGCAGCAGGGTTAAAGACTGTACCTGTTTCCTTAACCTCTTTCTCAAAGGCATGCGTATATGCCAGATCGATTGATACGGTTTTCGTCAACTGATATCCAATGCCGGCAGTTACATGATGCTCGACAAATGCCGGAAAACCTGCGATTCTCAAGATTTCGTAGTTAGTCTTTGGAACATTCTTTCCCTGGACATCTGCAAATCCAGGTACCGTATCGTCCCAGGAATGGGTTTCAACAGGGTTCTCCCCGTAGTTATACCCCACTCGAAGTGCGAGTTTCGGAGTTGGCTTGTATTGTGCCCCGATGTTAAAGACCCATTGGTCATCCCAACCGAAATCATCGTAACCATCCGCACTAGCCCAGTTGAGCCATTTTATATTTGTTTCAATCAATAAAACGTTTTGTATTGGTTCATAAGCGATACCAAAGCCAAGGGTCTGAGGACTTTCGAGATCAAGATCATCCATCGACGTGTCGCCAAATGCTATGTCAAAGTTCGCAACATTATCATGTGATATTTTCTGCGGAGTGATGTACACAGCGCCAAGAGACACAGGACCAATCTTATATATGGCACCTAATTCTGCTCCAAATCCAAAGTTGGAAGATGTTCCATCTCCAAGATCCAAGGACGCATAATTTATGTGAAGGGCACCACCGATAGAAAAATTCGGGGTAACCAAATATGAAAGACTGGGGGCAAATTTCATGATCTGGAGGTTCGTATAAACAGCCTGATCGCCTGGTGTGGCAGGATCCAGATCAAACTTATCACGGTAATCAACACCCAGTCCGGATACGCCATAAGCTGCGATACCAAAACGCAGAGTCTGCGAAATAGGCGATGAAATTCCGATAGCAGGGATTGCGAAAAGGTCAGAATCACTCGATTGTTTGCCGGTGTCAAGCCCATATCCTGGCATTGTTATCCTGGTTTTCGCCTTCGGCATAAAAATCGTGCCTGCAAAATTGAATTCAGAGCCAGGGCAATAAAGACCAAAACACATTGCTGCAGGGTTCGAAAATACCGCACTGATTGCATCCTGAGGTGCTGCAATCCCAACGCCGCCCATTGCTCTCGAAATAGGGCCTATACTCATCAGGTTATCACCGTTTGTTGCATAAGCATCATTCGCTATAAGGCCTGTTCCTGCTACCAATGCTACAATTAAGATAAAACAATGTGCCCATGTAATGCTTTTACGTTCCATTTTCATCCTCCCTAGTTTATTGGTTACAACTGCTTCTTATTTCCACCCCCTTTTCTTTAATTATGAACTTACAGAAAGCCGCTCATCTTCAGTTTTCTTTAATTATAAATGTGAAATTATGCAATTCCTGTATCGAAAATATACCTGTATTTTTCACGTACAGTCAAGACTTATCTTTCTTCAATGCATATTCAGGGTTTAGCAATCCCTATCAATTAATCTGATACAAACATAACTCTTTGTTTTTTAAGATTTTTGTTTAGAATGCAGATATATTGCTTTAACCTGCATAATTCATAAATTTTCGACAACGCATCCAGTAACAAGGAGGGATAGGGTATTCGAGCGGATTTTTTTGCCGATATTCCTGCATTACGTTCTTCAGAAATATAGAGGCAAAAACCTCGGAGCGCAGCGAGAATGAGCTCAAATGCCCTATCCTGCCTTGTCCTGAGTATAGTTTATGAATTATCTTGGTTAATAATGTTCATACCAATATGATTCCCCTTCACGATGTACGATCTTGACTAGAAAAACAAGTCTTCATCAAAGGAATTATTATCGTTTTTTATGTTATCTTATAGATAATAAAAAAACCTTCAAGGAGATAGCATCATGAAAGTAATTCTCAGGGAAGATGTAAAAAATCTTGGTCACATGGGTGAGGTAGTAAATGTATCCGATGGCTATGCAAGAAACTTTCTTTTTCCAAAAAAGTTTG
>JAGDMC010000221.1 GCA_017860395.1 Bacteroidota bacterium
TATGTTAAGCACGGTGTAATCGGATACAGAATACTCGCCAGGATTTCTACGGATAATATTCAATTTGGAGCCGGCTATCGCGAAAGAAGCAAGAAAATTGCACAATACATGAGAGGAGACTATTCTTTGCTTCGGCAGAACCATGATACTCCTCAGAACCATTTTTTCTACTATGCCACTCTTGCAAATTTCATTTATAAAGGTCCTGTACTAGAATGGTATATGAGAATTAAGATGAAGATGGAAAAAAGTTATGCAGTCTTTCATAACATAATTCCAAAAGATGCCTGTGTAACCGATCTTGGATGCGGATACGGGCCACTCTCGTTTATGCTTGGACTGCTTTCTCCGGAAAGAAAAATTACAGGAATTGACTACGACAGCGATAAAATAGAAATTGCTCAAAACTGTTATGCAGCAAGCGAAAGAATTTCTTTTATTTCCGGAGATGTTCTCAAATGTGAAATCCCCCGCAGTGATGTTTTTGTTATGAATGACATACTTCACTATCTTCATATTCATGAACAGAAAGAGTTGCTTAAAAGAGTAACTGAGTTGTTAAACAGCGGTGGCTTTTTAATTATTCGCGACGGAGACTCCGAAAAGAGAGAGGAGCACCGTCTCACAAAAATGACAGAGCGGTTTTCAATTGATATTCTTGGGTTCAATAAAGCAACTCACCCGCCATGTTTTATGGGAAGGAGTGAAATGATTTCTTATGCAGCTGAACTTAATTGCAATGTGGAGACAGTGCAAAATGATGCATACACTTCAAACACAATTTACATTTTAAGGCCAATAAATGATGGGAAAAGATGATGTGATAATTGTAGGCGGAGGACTGGCCGGTCTTGAATGCGGAGCGATTCTGTCAAAAGAGGGATTCAAGGTAACTGTGCTTGAACAGAGCCACAAATCGGGCGGTTTTTTCCAGTCTTTTACAAGAAACGGCTACTCAATAGACAGTTCTGTCCACTATGTAGGCAGTCTTGATAAAGGTGAGTTGCTGTATGATATTTTTAAATATTTAGGAATACTTGAAAATATCAGGCTCTCAAGAATGAATCCTCTGGGATTTGACAACATTCACATCAATGACGAAGTCTTTCCCCTTGCAATGGGACATGAGCAGTTTTGCGAGTCTCTCTCTGAGAGGTTTCCACGGGAGAAAAACGATATAAAAGCCTATACAGATATCTTAAAAAATATAGGAACAGGAACGAAGAATACTGTACAAAGCTCGGCAGGTATTTCAGGAGAAGGAATGAACTACCTCTCGGTAGGAGCATATGATGAAATAGAGAGACTGCTTAAAAACAATAAACTTTGCAAAGTTGTATCCGGCAATTCAATTATTTATGGTGGTGACAGGCAAATGACACCTTTCTATGTTCATGCCATTACAAATAATTCCTATCTGGAAGGTTCGTACCGCTTTTCTGGAGGGGCAGAACAAGTTACAAAAGCACTTGAAGGCAAAATTGCGGAAAACGGCGGGGTTGTCAGGTGTGGGGCAAGGGTGACAAAAATAATTACAATTGACAATAAGGCAGGCGGAGTTGAGCTTGAGGGAGGCGAGGTTATTGTTTCCAAATATGTCGTTTCTTCGCTGCATCCTTCGCTTACTCTGAATCTTATAGACGATAATAATGCAATAAGGTCTGTCTTCAGAAACAGAATCACCTCTTTAAAAAACAGCTATGGGCTGTTTTGCCTCTATCTTATTATGAAAGAAGGCGCGTTCCCATACCTTAACGAGAACCATTTCATATTTAACGAAGGCAGAAATACTAAAAGCAACAAATTACCTCCAGATAATGGTATAATTGTAACAATGCAGGTTCCGTCCGATGGTGGAAATAGTGCAGAAGTAGTTTCATTGATGAGGCCAATGTACTTTAGCGAAGTAGAAAGGTGGAGCAATACTAAAGTAGGGAACAGGGGAGAGGATTATCTTGAGTTTAAGGAGAGGGTTTCTGATGAAATGATAGCTATAGCAGAGAGTCGTTTTCCGGGTTTCAAAAGTTCTATTGCTTCAAAATATTCGGCAACTCCGCTCACTTTCCGGGATTATCTTTCTGCGCCGGAAGGGAGTGCATACGGAATTATGAAAAATTACAACAGTCCCCTTTCAACACTCATTCAGCCAAAATCAAAAATTGAAAATCTTTTTCTATCCGGCCAGAGTTTAAATCTTCACGGAGTGATGGGGGTTACAATCACTGCTCTCATGACATGTTATGAAATACTCGGAACAGATTATCTTTCGGGTAAAATATTTGAAAAACGATGATAAGAATTATATTCAGAATTTTAAAATATACTGCAATCACTCTGCTGGTTACTGTATTGTTGGTTTTGTCCGCCGGAGCTTTCCTCTATTTTACGGCAGACAGGTCCGTTCCTGACATCGTTTTGCCCTCGACTCTTCCAGTCGTGACAGAACACAACGGATACAGCAGTTTTGGCGAATCTGTTCTTCGCAGGGGGGAAGGCGATTTATGGGAACTGCACCTAAAGGGAAGTCCTTCAATGAGAGGGCTTGCTTTCGGGGAGCTTTGCCGGGCTCTTATGTACGAGCAGGAGAAGGCCTTTGTGAGCCAGATAAAGAAAATCGTACCATCTGAAAACTACCTGAGCTTTCTGAAATATCTCACCATTATTTACAATCGGGATATATCTTCAAATATTCCTCCTGAATACAGAGAGGAAATATACACTTCGTCCCTTGCCTGCAGCAGCGAGTTTGACTATATAGGCAATGCATACGACAGACAATTAAATTATCATGCTGCACATGACCTGGGCCACGCAATGCAGGAGTATATGCTTGTCGGGTGCTCTTCTTTTGCCGTGTGGGGAAGCAAAAGTGCCGATTCTTTACTTCTTGTGGGAAGAAACTTCGACTTCTATGTTGGAGATGATTTTGCCAGAAATAAAATAGTATCTTTTTATTATCCGGAAAAAGGATACAAGTTTGCTTCTGTGGGATGGGCAGGTATGGTTGGCGTTCTTTCCGGGATGAATGAAAAGGGGCTCACAATAACACTCAATGCCGCCAAGTCTTCGCCTCCCATTTCTTCCAAAACCCCCATTTCGATTATTGCAAGGCATATACTTCAGTATGCATCCAATATAGAAGAGGCATATAATCTTGCTAAAGAACTTGATGCTTTTGTATCGGAATC
>JAGDMC010000222.1 GCA_017860395.1 Bacteroidota bacterium
GTTGTTTTTGACCTTGCAGTTAACATTGGAATTGCCGGCAGCTTTAGCTCCGATTTTCCAATCGGGTCTGTAGCCAGAGTGGACAAAGAATTTTTCGGCGACTTAGGATTTGAGACCTATGGAGGTTTTCAGACGCTTTTTGATTATAAGATTTTAGATGCCGACACCCATCCGTTTAAAGGCGGTGCACTTTATGCTCCTACCCTTTCACCCGTGGTTGAAGAGGCTATGTCAATTTACAAAAAGGCATCCGCGGTAACAGTACAAACGGTTAGCGGCCTGCCGGAAAAGACGATACAGCTGAAAAAAGATTTTACAGCTCAGATAGAGAGCATGGAGGGGGCAGCATTTTTCTATGTATCAATACTTGAGAAAATTCCATTTATAGAACTTCGCTCTGTTTCAAATGAGGTAGGCGAGCGCAACCGGGCCATGTGGAACATTCCTCTTGCCCTGGACTCCCTGAAAACAGCAGTTAAAATACTGATGGAGGCCCTGTCCAAATGAAACTTAATTTAGCCTACTCTCCCTGCCCAAACGATACCTTTGCATTTCACGCAATGGTACATGGGCTCATTGATACCGAAGGGCTGGAATTCACTGTTGAACTTGCCGATGTAGAACAACTCAACAAGGGGGCGGCCAAAGGTCTGTATGATATGTGCAAATTGAGTTACCATGCATTTTTCCATTTGTGCGACAGATATGCGATGCTTCGTGCAGGAAGTGCCCTGGGTTACAATAACGGTCCGCTGTTTGTTGCTCCGGAAGGCAGCAAGTTGTTCAAACCCGACGGGACACCGGACCGGAAAAAAATTGCCATGGCCAAAGTTGCAATTCCCGGTGAAATGACTACCGGTGCACTTCTCTTGAAGCTTGCATTTCCCGAAATTACAGATAAATCTCCCATAATTTTTTCTTCTGTCGAAAGCGAAGTAATGGCAGGCCACTACGATGCCGGAGTGTTAATACATGAGGGCAGGTTTACTTACCGGAATAAAGGTCTTAGACTCATTGAGGACCTGGGTGCTTTTTGGCAAAACTCTACAGGCGTTCCCATCCCGCTTGGCGGAATAGCAATCTTGCGTTCATTCTCCCCTGATATCCAGCAAAAGGTAAACAGGGTTTTAAACAGGAGTATCCGTTTTGCTATGGAAAATCCAAGCCTTTCTCAAAGATATGTTGCAGAGAACGCGCAGGAGATGGATGCCGATATTCAGAAAAAGCATATAGAATTATTTGTAAACGACTACAGCATCGACATAGGAACAGAAGGAGAAAAGGCAGTTAATACATTATACAAAAGAGTACTGGAAATTAATCCTGAAATTTGTATGAGGGACAATCTCTTTATTTTGTAGATTCACGAATTAAAAACAAGACCCAATGAGCATCGATATTATTAAAATCCAGGGAATTAAGAAGTATTATAAAGTTGGCACACAAGAGGTGAAGGCTCTTGACGGAGTTGATCTCACAATACATGATAATGAATATGTTGCCATTATGGGTCCGTCGGGCTCCGGCAAGTCCACTATGATGAACATCCTTGGTTGCCTTGACAGTCCATCGGGAGGAACGTACATTCTTAACGGAACAGATGTTTCACAGATGAATGACAATGCGCTTGCCGAAGTAAGAAACAAAGAGATTGGTTTTATCTTTCAGTCATTTAACCTCCTTCCAAGATATTCCGCCCTCGAAAATGTTGCCCTTCCCCTGATATACTCGGGAGAATCAAAAAAAGGCAGAGACATCAGGGCCGAGAAGGCACTTGAAAGCGTAGACTTAACGGACCGCATGCACCACAAACCTAATGAATTGTCCGGAGGTCAGAGACAAAGAGTTGCTGTTGCACGGGCACTTGTAAACAAGCCTTCGATAATACTTGCCGACGAGCCTACAGGTAATCTGGATTCAAAAACTTCCGTTGACATAATGAAACTTTTTGAAGCAATTCACAACAAAGGGAACACAATTATCGTTGTAACACACGAAGAGGACATTGCAAAACATGCACACAGGATTATACGCCTCAGGGACGGCCATATTGAGTCGGACGAGGTAAATCCGAATCCTGTAAAGCACTCTTAATTTATCAAATGTAAAGAGTTATGAAAGATATGAACATATACACAAAGACCGGAGACAAGGGCAAGACATCCCTTGTGGGAGGTGCAAGGGTGAGCAAGGACGACCCTCGTGTAAATGCATACGGCAACGTAGATGAATTAATTTCTCATATTGCTTTGATACGTGCCGACGCTTTTGGCTCCCCTTATCACGAAAATCTGAGGCGGATTCAGGCAAATCTTATGCTTGTTGCAGCCCACCTGGCTGCAGACGAACACGGTGCAGCAAAACTTAAACAGTTTCAAAATGTTGAAATTGAATTTTTGGAAAGCCAGATAGACGAAATGGTTGCTGCCCTTCCGGAACAAACCGCATTTATTCTTCCCGAGAGGCCAAGAGTTGCCGCAGAATGTCATATTGCAAGGACAGTATGCAGGAGAGCAGAAAGATCCTGTATTGCTTTGTTATCGGAATCAAGAGTCGAACCCGGAGTAAAGTATCTTAACAGACTTTCGGATTATTTATTTGTGTATGCCAGATACTTAGCTATGGTAAATGGTATTACTGATGATTTTTGGTATCAATAAAGTTGCAAATTAAAATTTAATAGTTATCTTCGCACACTAATTTCACATTATCGCAACTGCTTAATATTTAATCTCTTAGCTTTATGTACTGGACACTTGAATTGGCTTCTAAACTCGAAGATGCACCTTGGCCTGCCACCAAAGAGGAGTTGATAGACTATGCTACACGATCAGGAGCACCTTTGGAAGTAATTGAAAATTTAGAGGATCTTGAGGACGATGGTGAGGTTTACGATAGCATTGAAGACATCTGGCCTGATTATCCAAGTAAAGAGGACTTTTTCTTTAACGAAGAGGAGTACTAAAATATAATCTATGAAAATTATTATAGCCGGTGCTGGAGATGTAGGTACCCACCTGGCCAAGATGCTCGGCAATGAGGATCATGAGCTCACCGTTATAGACAGCGATGAGAGCAGGTTGAATCATGTTGGCGAAATCGCAGACATTATCCCAATATATGGTTCTCCAACCTCTATCACTACACTTGAAAAAGCCGAAGTAAGAAAATCCGATTTGTTTATTGC
>JAGDMC010000223.1 GCA_017860395.1 Bacteroidota bacterium
TTGTAAGGGTAGACATGGCGCTTTTAAAAGATAATATTGTGAGTTATCCTGCTTTTTTTGACGCTTTCATAAAAAGCACCGGTGAGGCGGAGTTTCCGGGAATTGAGCAATGGAGCGCGGAATGGAAGAGGATTGAATCAATAGTCCGGCAGCTGTATCCGCAAATTCCAAATGCCAGTGAGGATTCGGCATCTATTGACAAACTGCTCAGGAGCGGAAACTATGCAATCCACCATTCAGAGGAGTACAGCAAGGCTTATGATCCTCACTACAGGCTCGTCAGCAGGAAAATTTACGAAAACTCGCTGAAACCGCTCATTGAATCCCACAAATAAATAATAACAGGAAGCTTTTATTTTTTAGGCTGCATCCTGCTTTTGACCTCTTTGCGCGTGAGCTCTTTTATTACAAGTTGTTCCGGATGTACGGAAGTGTAGTCATTGAAAGGCTCTAGGTAAATTATCTCCTCTTCCTTAGTTATAAATCTTACCGGGATTAAGCCTTGTTCGTAATAGAGATTGTTTTGCAGAAGTTCTCTAACCGGAGACTGTGGTGATTCATGATGAACGCCATACCTGTCCATTAGGCGGCCGGTATTGTGGTAAACGGCGAAGACAAAATGCGGAGGGAAAGGAATCCCTTCGGTAAGAACTGTTGCCAAAGGCTGGCCTGCAAATACTCTGTCTCCGCTCTTTACAAGAATATTGTCCAGAATCTGATAATATCCAAAACTGCCGTCGGAATGGTAAATTTCAAGAGATTTGAGGCGGATGGTATCGGCAGAACCTGCACCTGAACCGTGAACAGGGTCGGTAACTTTGAACACATATCCGCTTCTGGCAGCATAAACGGTATCACCTTTATCTGCACGTAGATAAATGGCACAATCCTGGTCCGCTATATCGCCCGGCAATGTGGGACATATTTTGGAAAAATCTGTAAACCTGGCTTTACTGCCCTCCTTCACCGGCAAAAGATATACAAATGAGTAGTCCGGAGCGGAGTATGCACAACCGGCAATATAGGTGAATTCATACTTGAATTTAACATGAACGCCTTTGGTTATATACGAAACCGAAAAAAGGTTTGTCCTGCCGGGTTTTGCTTCTCCCCTGAATGGGATTGGTTTGTCCGCAGCGAGATTTTCCATCTCGGTAAAGTCGAGATCGATGGTTACTGTGTATTTGCTATTGTTAACCGAGTAAAAAATATATGACCCGTCTCTTACTGATTCGTATTTAACAATTACTTCGGGAACAGCCTCCTGAGAAAGAAGGTCAACAGGAGATAAAAATCCGAAGAAAAGAATAAACGACAGCAAAAAACGCTTCATGATATTAGATTGACACCTCTTCTTTGAGCAGAAGAACTGTAGCATAGGCCTCAATTCCCTCTTCGCGGCCAACAAAACCAAGGTGTTCTGTGGTGGTGGCCTTTACTGATATTTGGGAAATGTCGCAGCCAAGAACAGAAGACAAGGTTTTACGCATCTGTTCAATATGAGGGGAGAGTTTCGGACGCTGAAGGGCAATAGTGATATCGGCATTTGCCAGGCAGAAACCATGTTCGCGGATTAAACCATATACACGGGCAAGGAGTATTTTACTGTCTATGCCTTTGAATTCGGCAGCTGTGTCCGGAAAGTGTTTTCCAATGTCACCGAGTGCAAGAGCACCAAGCATGGCATCGCAAAGGGCATGAATGGGTGCGTCACCGTCTGAGTGGGCAACGCAGCCGAGGGTGTGTTCTACCTTGATGCCGCATATCCACAGAGAAAGTCCCGGCGCGAATGCATGAACATCGTAGCCGTTTCCAATTCTCATTTTGCCGACAATTTCTGTATTGTTCATACACAAAACTACAACTTTTTTCCTGTAAATATTGTTATCTTTGTAACACATTTATTAAACGGAGTGCTATGGGCTTAAATTTAGGTTTTTTCAACAACCCCAAACACAGGGTTTTCGACTATCAGCCTCTATACTACAACCCCCGCAAGGAGGCGCTGGACGAAAAAATCCGCGCTGCCAAAGAGGGACAGGAACACGACAAAGGCAAGGACAGGGATTATATGCCGGGAAAGAACATCCGCGGCAAAATCCAGCAAAAGATTTATTACAACCGCCGTCAGGCAGGGTCTCCTCTATTTAACAGAGTAATAGTATTTATCACATTAATAGTTTTTATTGTTGTGCTGTACTATATCGCTAAAGGGATGGGATCACTCCTTCAATAACGGCCCATGTTAAAAGTCTTACCAAGCCACGTCTCAAATTTAATTGCGGCCGGAGAGGTTGTCCAAAGGCCTGCTTCTGTAGTTAAAGAGCTGATGGAAAATGCTGTCGATGCGGGAGCAAAGAGCATCCGGGTACTCATAAAGGACTCGGGAAGGACTCTCATACAGGTCATTGACGATGGCTGCGGAATGTCTCCGCAGGATGCCGGACTCGCTTTCGAACGCCACGCCACATCAAAAATTGAAGAAATAGAAGACCTTGAAAAGCTTGGAACATTTGGTTTCCGTGGAGAGGCTCTTGCCTCAATTGCCTCAGTTGCCGAGGTAACGCTGCGCACAAGGCGTGAAGAAGATGCAGTAGGGTCCGAGGTAAAATTTTCAGAGTCCAGAATGACTCACCACGCGGAGATATCGTCTCCTGTTGGCTCAAACTTTATTGTGAGAAACATATTTTATAACATCCCCGCAAGGCGGAAATTCCTTAAATCCGACTCTTCGGAATATCGTCAGATTCTTTCTGAGTTTACCAGAGTGGCTCTTACCCGTCCGGATTTAAGTTTTTACTTCACAAACAACGGCACCGAAATATATAACCTTCCTCCCTCAAATCTGCGCCAGCGTATTCAGGGCATTGCAGGAAAGGAACTGGGAAAGGAACTTGTGGAACTTTCAGTTGACACAACCATCGTTAAAATAAAAGGATACATAGGAAAACCGGAGGATTCAAGGAAGACCCCCGGGAATCAGTATTTCTTTGTGAACGGTCGGTTTTTCAGAAGCCCCTATTTCCAGAAAGCCATTTTAAAAGCATACGAAAATCTCATCCAGGACGGGACAATCCCCTCTTTCTTCATATTTTTTGAAGTTGACCAGGAGAGAATTGATGTAAACATACATCCCTCAAAGACTGAAGTTAAGTTTGAGGATGACTACGCTATTTTTGACAT
>JAGDMC010000224.1 GCA_017860395.1 Bacteroidota bacterium
AAGTTCAGCTTCTTACCGGCAGGCACCATCAGATTCGCTGTCAGCTTTCTCACATCGGAATACCTATTAAGGGAGACCTTAAATACGGTGCGCCACGGTCGAACCCGGACGGAAGCATCTCTTTGCACGCCCGTAGCGTGAAGTTTATTCATCCCGTAAAAAAGACTGAAATATTTATTCAGGCACCTCCTCCACAAGAGTCTTTATGGAATGCCTTTAAGAAGATAATGGAAGGGGAGAAGGTCAGACCCTGAACTTTGACATATCTACACCTTTTGACTCATTTTCCCGGATTTCGGTAGATGATATATCAATCAGGGGAGCATCAATTAAACGGGTGCCATATTTTTTGCATAATTCCATGGCATTATGACCCGTTCTTGGGTAAACCCATACTTCAAACTCGGATAGCAGTTCCTTCCAGTCGTGCCATTTTTCAATTATTGACAGATTATCTGCTCCAATTATGAGAACAAACTTTTCATAAGGTTCCAGATCTCTCAGTGTTCTAAGTGTATTGATGGTATAAAGCGGAGGAGTCAGGTAAAACTCTATATCAGAAACAGACAACCTTTTGGCATCCTCTTTTGACAACCCGCCATCCTCGGGAGAACGGGATTTTAATCGTTCAATAGACTCGGTAATGTTTTTAAAACGGCTATCCCTGTTTTCCTCTTCCCAGTTTTCTTTAAGCGGATTCTGAGGACTTACAACCAATACCACTCTTTCCAGATCGCTATTTTCCAGCAAATAACGGAAAATTGTCAGATGACCCGTATGCAAAGGGTTGAATGAACCAAAGTAAAGGCCGGTCTTCATTTCTGTTTATTCTACTGTAAGTTGTTCTTAATTAATTTTTCTGCCTGTGCCAGACAATTTTCAAGAATATCATTAACCAGAACTACATCAAATTCACCTTCATAAGTGAGTTCATGTTCGGCTTTGGCAACTCTCCGTTCAATTGCATCCGGGGAATCGGTTCCTCTTTTTACAAGCCTGTTACGGAGTTCATTTGTAGAAGGCGGCCGGATAAATACTGATAATGCGCTTTCTCCGTATAGCTTTTTCAGGTTAATTCCACCCATCACATCAATGTCAAATAGAATTACATTCCCTTTTTTCCAGATTTTTTCGACTTCGCTCTTGAGGGTTCCATAATAAAACCCAGAGTAAACTTCTTCATATTCGACAAATTCCCCCGCTTTTATTTTCTTTTCAAATTCATCTTTTGAAAGAAAATAATAATCTTTCCCATCCGTTTCCTCTCCTCTTGGAGCACGGGAAGTGGCTGATACAGAAAATTCAAGAAAGTCGTATTTGGCAAGGAGATGTTTAACCACCGTACTCTTTCCCGCGCCTGAAGGGGCCGATATAATAAGTACCCGTTTATTTTTCATAAAGATCTTTCTCTTCTTTAACTTTAGAAAAGTCCAGAATAAATTCGGCGATTTTATCGGTACAGGCATCAATGAATACTTTCCCTTTTCCTGCAGAAGCCTTTTTGGGATTGCCTACGCCTGTGTCTTCTGTGATGTAAATCCAGCGGCGTGGCGTCCATGCCCATTTTTTGCGGAAACCCTCAATTTTGAAATGTTTCTCTTTGCCTTTTCCGGCTTGATTGAGAGAGAGAACAAGTTCAGGGGATACAGCCATCATCGCAGAGGTTTCAAGTTCGCCTGCATGGTCACCGGGCTCGTCAAAAAACTCTTCGGGTATGCAAACAACCCACCAGTTTATTGCTGCCATGAGTGTGTCGGGAAATTCGAGCGAAAGTTCACGAATTATGGGCTGAAATGCATTCCCTCCATGTGCATTAAGAATTATAAGTTTGTCTATAGAATGATTTTCCAGTACATAAAGAATATCTCTGAGTAATGCAGTCTGGGTAGAGGGGTTAATATTCATACAGAGCTTAACCTCCATTTGTCCGCTGTTTACTCCGTATGCTATTGCCGGAAGAACTATTGCATCTGCACCTTTTGAATTTGCAATTGCTGCAGCATCGGCCGCCACTCTTTCGGCAAGAATTGTGTCAGTGCCGTATGGCAGATGAAGATTATGCGCCTCTGTGGCACCCCACGGTAGAATTGCAACTTTATATTGCTTATTCTCAGTGTCTTTCCAGTTTGTTTCTTGTAGTATGTGTGCTTTCATTGAAATAGCATTTAATGCAAAGTTAGCTTTATATGTTATAAATTCGTATTTTTGCACGATTTTTGAACACTCGGGAGCAGACAAGTTTTCGATATTTAGTACTAATAAATCTATATAATTATGATTTCATACAAAGAATTAGGCCTGGTAAACTCAAAAGAGCTGTTTGCCAAGGCAGTGAAAGGCGGATATGCAATTCCTGCTTTTAACTTTAACAATATGGAGCAAATGCAGGCAATTATTTCTGCATGTGTTGAGACAAAATCACCTGTTATTCTTCAGGTGTCAAGCGGGGCAAGAAAATATGCAAACCAGACTTTACTAAGATATATGGCTCAGGGTGCAGTTGAATATGCAAAAGAACTGGGAGCAAACATTCCAATTGTTCTTCACCTTGACCACGGCGATACATTCGAACTTTGCAAATCATGCATCGATATGGGCTTCTCATCTGTTATGATTGACGGCTCACATTTCTCTTTCGATAAAAACATTGAACTTACAAAACAGGTAGTTGAGTACGCTCATGCCCATGACGTTACTGTTGAGGGCGAACTTGGAGTTCTTGCAGGAGTTGAAGATGAAGTTTCGTCAGAGCACCACACATATACACAGCCGGAAGAGGTTGAGGAATTTGTAAAAAGAACAGGCGTTGATTCGCTCGCAATCTCAATTGGAACATCACATGGCGCTTTCAAATTCAAACCTGGTCAAAAACCTGAAATCCGTCTTGATATCCTTAAAGAGATTGAGAAGAGAATCCCCGGATTTCCAATTGTACTTCACGGAGCATCAAGCGTGCCACAGGAAATTGTTGCGGAAATCAACAAATATGGCGGCAAACTGGAAGATTCTATCGGAATTCCCGAAGATCAGCTTCGTAAAGCAGCTGCCAGTGCAGTATGCAAAATCAATATTGACTCGGACGGCCGCCTTGCAATGACAGCTGCCATTCGTAAGGAATTTGCAGAAAAACCTTCGGAGTTTGACCCTAGAAAATATCTCGGACCTGCCCGCGATGC
>JAGDMC010000043.1 GCA_017860395.1 Bacteroidota bacterium
TATATTTCTCAACCAGTGTTTTATATGGTTTATTGTAGATTTTCTCAAGTATTATTGTAAGCAGAACATAGTTCGAATTGCTGTACTGACCTTTGCTGTTTGGCTCAAAATCGCTCTTTCCATTAGTAATGATTTCTATTAATTCTTTTTCGCTTTTTGGCAATGTGTTCCATTTTAAGTAATCCGGATTATCTGTAAAATTATGAATTCCGCTTCTGTGATTTAAAAGATTGCCAATAGTTATTTTTTTAGCATTTTCTATTGAAGGAAAGAATGTATCAATAGTTTTGTCCAATGTCAATCTGTTCTCGTCTATTGCTTTGAAAACAAGTGCAGAAGTAAACATTTTGGAAATTGAACCAATCCTGTACTTTGATTCAGGAGAAGCTTTCTTTAAAGTCTCAATATCGGCATAACCTATTGCCTGTGAGTATATAAGTTGACCGTTTTGAGAAATGGCAATGCTTCCCATAAATTTATTGTTAGCCTCTAATGTTTGGAATACGCTGTCAAGTTTAGCTACATTAATTTTTTGCGCAAAACTTTTTCCTGAAAATAATGACAGGACCAGGAAGGAGATAATAAATAATTTCGCTTTCATCAGAATGGATATTATAATTTAATTGCCCGGGATAGTAAAATAAAACACGGACCCTTTACCTTCTTCACTTTCGACCCAAATTTTCCCACCCTGCTTTTCAATAAAATCTTTGCAAAGAATCAATCCAAGTCCTGTACTTGCTTCTCCTTCCGTTCCGGGTCTGTTTGTCCTCACATCCAGGCGAAACAAATTATCCACCATAGCCTGATTCATTCCTATACCCGAATCTTTAACTGAGATTTCAGCAGTTTTGTCTTCGCTCACTTTTGCGCTAATAGTTATTTTTCCTCCCTTTGGAGTAAATTTTATTGCATTAGAAACAAGGTTGCGTATAACAGTCTGAAGCATATTTTTATCTGCATAAACTTCAACACCATCTTCAATATTGTTAACAATTTCGATTCCCTTATTTTTTGCCGGTTCCTGCACGTTCACGATACTCTCTTCTGCTATTTTGTGCAACAACATATTTTGGGGATCAAATGGGATTAAACCCTGTTTGATTTTTGCCCATTGGAGCAGGTTTTCAAGAAGGCTGAAAAGATTTGTGGCAGAAATTCTCATGCTTGCAGCAAAATCCTGTATATCCTCCTTGGTGAGTTCCGACAACTTCTCGTCAAGTAATTGAGTTACTCCCAAAAAACTACTGAACGGGCCACGAAGGTCGTGGGCAATAATTGAAAAAAATCTGTCTTTTTCTGCATTGATTCTTTGAAGTTCTTTCTTTTGATAGTATAGGTTAAGATGCGTTTCTACCCTTACTCTCACCTCTTCTGCTTTAAACGGTTTAGTTATGAAATCTGCTCCGCCGGTTGTCAATGCTTTAACAATATCATTTGTGTCATTAAGTGCACTTATGAAGATGATTGGCACATCGTTAAGTTTTGGGTTTGCCTTTAACCGGCGGCAAACTTCAAACCCATCAATATCCGGCATCATAACATCAAGGAGAATGAGATCCGGTTTCTCCTTTTCCGCAACCTGCAATGCAAGTGTCCCATTGGGGACAGGGCGTACTTTGTAGCCTTTGTCCTTAAGTATGTGATCTAACAACCTAAGGTTTGCAGGAACATCATCAACAATTAGAATGTTAGGCACATTTTGCTGTGATTCATTATCGTTTCTCATCAGGTTTTTCCTTTTTGGTTAGAATGTACTGAAAATGGTCATAATCGTAATTCATGGCAAGAGTTCTGAGGTACTGGGCAAGTTCTGAATTAGACGGGTCAATGCTGTCTATGAGCTTCATCAGCAAATCCAGGTCTGCAACAGAAATTGCTTCCAACATCTCTGAAACCAGACTTTCAGGCAATTTGGCAATATCTCCGGATACTTCCCCGTCGTCCATAATTTCATTTGTCTTTTTTAAAGACGTTTCTTCTTCATAGATATATTTAATTCCAAGAACTTTTTCGATTGTGCTGAACAATTCATTCTCTCTGAAAGGTTTGCGTATGTAGCCCTGCATCCTGAGAGATGCAATCCTGTTTCTTTCCTCTTCAAAAGTACTTGCAGTAAGAGCTATGATTGGAGTTTTATCTCCATTTTCCATAGATTTTATGCGACGCGTAGCTTCATATCCGTCCATAACCGGCATCCGCATATCCATCAATATGAGATGCGGTTTGTACTCCACAAATTTAGCGATGGCATCCTCTCCGTTAACAGCTTCATTTGTATGAAAGCCCACTAATCTAAGGAGACTTACAACTACTTTCAGATTATCAACTTTATCGTCAACGACTAATATGCGATAAACCTCTTCTCCTTTTTAAATACCTATTACCTGTTTTGGAGTATTTTTTTCATTCTCTTCTATTTTCCCTTCTTTAATTTCTACCCAGAAAGTAAACACGGACCCTTTATCGACCTCGCTGGTTACAGATATATCTCCACCCATTAATATAGCCAGCTCCTTGCTTAAAGCAAGTCCAAGGCCGGTACCGCTACCTTTTTTAACTCCGGAACTGGTTTGTTCGAAGTGTTTAAAGAGCCTTCCTAATTCATTCTCGGAAATTCCTGGGCCCGAGTCCTGGATCTCTACTATTAAATTCCAGGCATCTTCTGCTTTTCGGTCAACGCGGATGCGCACAGCAACTCCTCCTTCGTCGGTGAATTTTATTGCATTTCCGATTAGGTTTACAAATATCTGGCGCAATTTGCCTTCGTCAACAACAACATATTGAGGTAAATTTTCGGCGGTTTCGAAAATGAGCTGAAGATGTTTGGTTTGTGCTCTTTCACGGAAAAGCATGTGAATGTCTTCGGAAAGAGAGTGTAAATTAATATTTGTAGGATTTAACTTAGTGCGCCCGGCTTCAATTTTTGAAAGTTCCAGAATCTCGTTTATAAGCTCCAGAAGATGTTCACCGGCATTAATGATTGAGACATTGTACTCTTTTTGTAATTCCGACAACTTTTTGTCCCGGTTCATAAGCTGTGAGAAGCCAATAATTGCATTAAGCGGTGTACGTATCTCGTGTGACATGTTTGACAAAAATATGCTCTTTGCCTTGTTGGCCATTTCGGACTCTTCCTTTGCCTTTAAGAGAGCGGCCTCTGTTTTCTTCTGTTCCGAGATATCCCTTAGAATACCTATTGCATTCCACTCGCCTTTGATTTTGAGGGAGGAGAGAGATAATTGAACGGAGATTTCTGAGCCGTCTTTTCGTATGGCTTCAAGATCAAGTGTTTTTCCAACTGCGTCTCCTTGTCCTGTCTTCTTAAAAAACGGGAACGCGGCAATGTGTGCTTTATAAGAGTGCTCCGGCACTATGAGCCTGTGCAGGTTTTTCCCAATGGCCTCCTCTTTCTTATATCCGAATATTCTCTCTGCAGCAGGGTTCCAGTACGAAACAAGACCGTTACTGTCCATCATCAGAATAGCATCCTGAGCAGAATCTGTGATTAACCGCATACGGATTTCACTGTTGAAAAGTGCTTCATCCGCTTTTTCCCTTTCAGATATTTCAATGTTAAGGGTTTTGTTCTTGGCTCTTATTCTAAACACGAAATACAGGGCAAGGATAAGCAATATAATTATTATGCTTGATTTTAACAGTGCCCGGAATATTAATACTTTCCATGAAGTTGCATCATAATCAATTCCAAAAACAGCAATAATTTTTCCTGTATTGTCATCTTTTATTGGGATTAAAACGCTCACCCAGGTTCCCCATCTGTCGGAAGAAGGAGTAGTTACTGTTTCATTTCCGTCTCTTAAAGGTTGTATATCCTGCAGCTTAGCTTCCGAATACTCTTGTCCGGGCGGAGAATAATCTTCAGATTCCGCGGGTTCCGAGTCTGCAATAAAATATATTTTCCCGTTTTGCTCAGTGTATAAATAGGCGAACCGTGCTTTTGGGTTAACTTTTGTTATTGCTTTGAGAGTGTTTTTAATTACTGTATACTGAGGTTTTTCAATATCTTCCGGTTTTGCCTGAAGAGCCAGCAAATCCGTTTTTGGTATCATTGCACCAACGGATCTGCCTATTTGCAGAACATTCTCTGTCTGCTCCTTTTTTCTGCTTGTCCATGTGAAATAAAGGTATGAACCGCCTAAAACCGCAATTAAAAGAAAAAACAATAATTTTGGAAATAACCTTCTGGTGATTTGATTGTTATTGTTCATAAATTGAATTTAACAAAAAATGTAAAATAGTATAACACAAATCTATCTATTTTAGTTTTAATATCAATTTCTTTTGAAATTATTAGATTCAAAAAAAACGCCTATATTTCCAAATAAATTATTCAATAATTTTAATGACCGGCAAAAATAAATCGTTAATTTTTCTGCTTCTTCCGTTGATACTTGTTATATCATGTGATAAGAATGGAATTGATCCTAATGGGGGAGGGACCATTCCTCTTCCTCAGCAGACTATTGACGCTTCGATAGAAAGGTTTGTTTTTCAAAGCGGAAATTTATATTCGGGTGAAAGATCAATTTCGCTTCTGGAATTTAAAAATACGGGCAATACCCGCTGGAAGTTCTGGATTGGCTACAGTTTGCAAGACAAAACCGGCACCTGGTATGATGTTCCGGCAGATACTCTCACCTTAAATTCCGGAGAGATGTCAAAGCAAATAGAGTTAGTATGGACAATTCCGGGCAATAACCAAGTTGTTTCCGGGCCATATAATGTAAGGGTTGCAATATGGAAAACCAATCCTTCTGTAACAGGAGCTGTTCAGCTTGGTTCTTTTGAGCAGAAAGATGCGTTCAATGCATTTAATTTTATAGACGACTTTAACGGGTATGATGCAAACCGCTGGATTATCAGCAATAAATTAACTCCCGGGTTTGGCCGCTTTGATACACAGAATATTTCTTTAAAAGACGGATTCCTGTCGATAAAATTTCCAATGCAGACAAAGGATGGGGGAGAAGTAAAAACAACTGCCCCGGCAAAATACAAATACGGTACATACAGAGCCTCAATAAAAACACCTTCTCTGCTTCCGGGCACTTATACAACGTTCTTTTTATATGAGAGCACGAATCTTGATGAAATAGACATTGAGATATGGAACGATGGCTCGGGAAAGCTGGATTTGAATACATGGGTAAAAGGAGTTCAAAAGTTCAGTGCACAAATTATTCTGGCATTTGACCCAAGTTCTCAGTTTCACGAATATCGCATCGACTATTACCCAAATGAAGTGAGCTTTTGGGTGGATAATGTAAAGATGAAGTATACAACTGATCTTTCTCAGATACCAACTTCTTTAACAAACATTTATATTAGCGGATGGTGGCCTAAATGGATGTCGGGAAATGTTGCCGGGACAGACAAATTTGCTGTTTACGACTGGATTCAGCATTAATTTATCTTATACATTCTGCGGAATGGTAAAATAGAAGACTGATCCTTTGCCAACCTCAGACTCAACCCTCAATTTCCCTCCGTGTTTTTCGATTAATCCTTTACATATCATAAGACCAAGACCGGAGCTAGGCTCACCTGCAGTACCAGGCCTGTTTGTCTCCGCATTCAAATGGAACAGGTTGTCGATAACCGATTCGGACATTCCAATCCCATTGTCTTTTACAGATATTTCTATGCTTTTATCATTACGGGTTTTTGCCGACAGAACCACCTTCCCGCCTTTATCCGTGAATTTAATGGCATTTGAAACAAGGTTCCTGATAATAGTCTGCAACATATTGCTGTCGGCATTAAAATTGATGTCATCGGGAATATCATATGTTAGTTCTATTCCCTTCTCTTTTGCTGCCTGAAGCGGCAGAGCCATATTTTCTTCTAATAAAGAGATTAAATTAACAGGCTTAGGATTGAATGGAACCGCCGATTGTTGCATTCTGGACCATTGCAGAAGATTTTCAAGCAGACTGAAAAGGTTTGTTGCAGATGTATTCATGCTAACGGCGAATTCTTTTATCTCATCCATTGTAAAAGTAGTGAGCTCTTCCGCCATTATCTGGGTAAGACCCAAAAACGTGCTGAACGGACCCCGCAGGTCATGTGCGATAATTGAAAACAACTTGTCTTTTTCAAGATTAATAACCTCAAGTTCTTTGTTTTTGTCTGTGAGTTCGTGTGTCTGTTCCCTTACTTTCGCTTCAAGCTGCTGTTTATCGTGAGTTAATTGTCTTTCTCTGTATTTAATTAGACTGTAAATTGACAGTATGGCAAATACAGCGAGCAAAAGGTAGAACCACCAGGTGTTCCACCATGGGGGCAATATTGAAAACTCATAACTGACCTCGTTACTCCAGACACCTTCGCTGTTTATTGCTTTTACTCTGAAAGCATATTTACCGGAACTCAGGTTTCCGTAAGAGACTTCTGTCCGGTCAGTAGGATAGTTCCAGTTTTTATCAAGGCCGTCAAGTTTGTACTGATATCTTATTTTTCTGATTTGTGTCTGGGCAATTTCTGTAAAGTTGAATGTGATGTAGTTGTCTTTATGCGAGAGTTTCAGATTTTCAGGAATTCCGCTCCATTTTGAAATTCCGGTAAATTTAAATTTCCCTACTGTGACACCATTATGCAATAGAAGGGAAGTATCCTGATTTTCTGCCAGCTCTGTCCATGGTATATTTTCATTGTAAAGCTGAATGTTTGTTATCTGAAGATTTGGAGTAACTGGCCCGTTTTTTCCCCTCTCTCCGTGAAAGGCAGTAAGCCGGTCATTTGTACCAATCCATACAGTACCGTCTTTATCTTCTGTAATTGCTCCGAGATTGCATCCTATTCCAATGAATCCGTCTTCATAATTGTAACTTTTAAAAAGAAGGCCATCGGTGCTGTTTTGGATGTGTTTCAGTTTTTCTGCTTTTAGGATATTGATTCCAAAACGGGTTCCCGCCCAGATGTTTTTGTTGGAATCCTGAAATAAGCTAAGGACATGATTATTGTTGAGCCCGCTCTCTTCGGCGTATCTAACGAATGTTATTCCGTCATACCGTACCAGACCGTCTCCTCCTGTTCCAAACCAGAGGATGCCGTTTTCATCCTCAATTATACTGTATACAGTATTGCTGAAGAATCCCTGTTTTTTTGTGTATTGAATGTAGTTTTTACCGTCAAAGCAGGTAACACCGCCACCATCTGTTCCAAACCAGATATTACCTTTTTTATCCTGCAGAATGCTTAATACGCTGTTACTGTTTATGCCATCTTCCTTTGAGAAATTCGTAAAGCTGGTTCCGTTAAATTTTGAAATGCCGGAACCATAAGAGGCAAACCACAAATTTCCGTCTCTGTCTTCATATATTTTTCTAATAGCGTTATCACATAATCCCTGTTCTTTTGTGAATGTAGCAGTAACCTTACCATCGAACATAGAAACACCGCCGCCGTCTGTTCCAAACCAGATGTTTCCGGATTTGTCCTGAATCAGGCTGTAGGTCCGGCTGCTTAATAATCCCTGATCTTTGCCGAATTGAGAAAAGAATCTGGTTTTTACACCATCAATTTCTCTTGTTGAGCATGTCGTAACATATCCACCAAATGTTCCTAACCATAGTGCACCCGATTTGTCTTCCAGAATATTCATTACTCGGCTGTTGCTAAGGCCTTCGTTTTCTGTATAATGCGAAAAGATATCACCATCAAACCGGGTAAGCCCGGCTCCTCTTGTCCCAAACCACATATTTCCATAGCTGTCCTGTAAAATACTGCGGATATAATTTGAATTCAAACCTTCTGCTAAAGAGTAATTAATGAAAAATTTACCGTCAAATTTTGATACGCCACCGTCTGTTGTCCCCACCCACATATTGCCTTCACTATCCTGAGTGATTGTTCTTGTAGAATTGCTGCAAAGACCATTTTCAATAGTGTAATGGACAAAAGTTGATCCGTCGAATTTTAATATTCCGCGACTGGCTGTACCTACCCATATATTGCCGTCTTTGTCATTAAATAATGTGCTTATGTTATTTAGAGCAGATTCCTCTTTATCTGTGTAATTCACAAATGTTTTTCCATCGAAAACCGAGAATCCTCCGCCATTTGTCCCAATCCATATGTTTCCGGAATTGTCCTGAATAATAGAACGTACATCATTGTTGGACAAACCTTCATCAACTGTATAATTTGTAAAATTCTTTCCATCGTATTTCACTGCACCGCCGCCTGTTCCAAACCAGAAGTTACCTTCTTTGTCTTCATAAATACAATTGACTACATCGTTAATAAGGCCTCCTTCAGTTGAAAAATTTGTGAGATATCTGCCATCATATCTTGTTACTCCGCCCCGGAAAGTTCCAAACCAGATATTCCCCTTTGAGTCATGAAAAAGTGATAAAATAAGGTTGTTGTTCAAACCCTGGTCTGTAGTATAATGGAAAAAATATTTTCCGTCGTATTTGGTAAGACCATCATCGGTACCCAGCCAGATATTTCCCATCTTATCCTGAATGATACTGCGTACCTGATCGTGTCTCAATCCCTGCAGTTTGCTGAAATTACTGAAATTAAGAGGATTTATATCCTTTACATAGGGTTCTTTTACCAGAACCATTTCAGGAGCTTTACAGAATACGGTTTTTCCAATAGCTGCGGCTGAGCCCTGTAATCCCGGCTGGCTTCCTTTATAAACCCTGATTGCAGGCTCTGAGGGAGTAAATTTTTCAGGTTTTATTGCAGGATGGATATTAGAGATCTCCTGAGTT
>JAGDMC010000225.1 GCA_017860395.1 Bacteroidota bacterium
AATTATTGCCGTGAGCAATCTTACGCGGAACATAATTATCAATAAATACGGGATTAGTCCGGAAAAAGTTGTTACAGTTCACAATGCTGTCGATTTTCAGGGATTTGAACAGATGGATATCGAAAGGGGAGTAGATGAAAAAATTGTGACTTTTCTTGGCAGAATCACATTTCAGAAGGGACCGGAATATTTCATTGAAGCTGCGGCAAAAGTTCTCAAAAGGTACCCTAATGTCCGTTTTGTGATGGCCGGGTCGGGCGATCTTCTCAACCGCTCAATACGGCGTGTTGCCAAGCTGGGAATAGCAACAAGGTTCCATTTTACAGGCTTTCTAAAAGGAGAAGACGTAAAGAGGATGTTTTCATATTCCGATGTCTATGTTATGCCATCTGTTTCTGAACCATTCGGAATCTCTCCGCTGGAAGCGATGAGATCCAATGTTCCCACAATTATTTCAAAACAATCGGGTGTTGCAGAGGTACTGCACCATGCCATAAAAGTAGATTTCTGGGATATTGATGCCCTTGCAGATGCAATTTACGGGCTGCTAAAGTATCCTGCACTTTCCCAAATGGCCGTAAAAAACGGACTTGAAGAGGTTAATGAGCTACGCTGGGACAATGCTGCATACTATGTTAAAGAGATCTATTCAGAAGTTTTAAAAGGAAAATAAAGAGTTCTTTATATGAAAAAGACAATTTGCTTCTACTTTCAGGTACATCAGCCCGACAGGCTGCGACTATACAGATTCTTTGACATTGGAAAGGATTCATGGTATTACGACGAGTTTGCAAACAAAACGATATTAAGGAGAGTGGCAGAGAGATGCTACCTTCCTGCAAACGAGCTGATGCTGGAACTTATCCGCCAGCACAAGGGGGCGTTTAAAATTTCTTATTCCATTTCGGGAGTAGTGCTTGACCAGTTTGAAAAATATGCTCCGGAAGTAATTGACAGTTTTAAAGAACTTGCAAAAACCGGGTGTGTTGAGTTTCTCGCGGAGACTTACGCACACTCGCTTGCGTCAATAGCGTCTCAGGAAGAGTTTATTGCTCAGGTAAAGAAACACTCTCTGAGAATCGAGGCACTCTTTGGTCAGAAACCAAAAGTTTTCAGAAATACAGAACTAATTTATTCCGACGAAATAGGGGCAACTGTTGCACAAATGGGATTCAGCGGGATGCTCACGGAAGGTGCCAAGCATGTTCTGGGGTGGAAAAGCCCAAACTACATATATACAAACTCAATAAATCCAAGACTAAAACTTCTGCTAAAGAATTTCCAGCTCAGCGACGATATTGCATTCCGGTTCTCAGACAGATCCTGGGCCAACTGGCCCCTCACATCGGACAAATATGTAACATGGCTGTCAAAATCGCTTGAAAAAGACGATATCGTAAACTTATTCATGGACTATGAAACTTTTGGAGAGCACCAGCAATCATCAACAGGCATATTCCAGTTTTTAAAGTACTTTCGCAGACGGATTTTGAATTCTGTACCCCTTCCGAGGTGTGCAAGAAGCATCAGCCCGTTGCGCCGCTTCATGTCCCGTATGCGATATCATGGGCCGACGAAGAGAGAGATGTATCTGCATGGATAGGCAATGAACTGCAAAATGAAGCATTTGGAAAACTTTATGATGCACGGGAAAAGGTTCTTAAAACCGGAGACGCTTCACTCTTGTCCGACTTTTATAAACTTCAGGAGAGCGATCACTTCTATTATATGTGCACAAAGTTTTTTTCGGACGGCGCAGTACATAAATATTTTAATCCTTACGACACTCCATACGAAGCATTCATTAACTATATGAATGTTCTCAGCGACTTTTTGGCAAGAGTTGACAAATACCCCACAGCAGAGAAAATCAAAAGTGGAACAAAAATTGCAGCAAATAAGGGCTCGAAAAAAGCTTAAACGCAGATAAATATATGTCAGAGAAAAAGATAACCCTCCCCGACTATTTGTTCGAAGTGAGTTGGGAGGTGTGTAACAAGGTGGGCGGAATACATACCGTAATAGCTACAAAAGCACTCAATTTATCCAAGGAACTTAAGAATAACCATATACTCATAGGGCCCGATGTCTGGAGAGAAACCGACAAAAATCCCGAATTCACAGAAGAGACAAATCTTTTTCGTGCATGGCGACTTAAGGCGGCTGAAGAAGGGTTAAGAATAAGGGTGGGGAGATGGAATGTGTCGGGTAACCCGATTGCAATTCTGGTGGATTTTAGCCAGTACATCACTAAAAAAGACGAAATACTTACCGATTTCTGGAAAAAATTTAAGCTGGATTCGCTAAGCGGGCAGTGGGACTATATCGAGAGTGCGCTTTTCGGATATGCAACAGGTCTTGTTATTGAGAGTTTTGTTAAATATAATCTTCTTCCATACCATAAAGTGGTTGCTCAGTTTCACGAGTGGATGACAGGAGCCGGGCTCCTGTATCTTAAAAAAACTGCGTTGCCTGTTGCAACGGTGTTCACCACCCATGCAACTGTAACCGGCCGTTCAATTGCCGGAAACGGTCTTCCTTTATATGACAAGATAGACAGTTACAACGCGGAAGAAAAAGCAAGAGAGTTTAACATAACCGCCAAACATTCCATTGAAAAGGTATCAGCCACAGAAGCAGACATATTTACAACAGTAAGCGATATAACTGCAAAGGAGTGTTTAAAGTTTCTGGGCAGAAAAGTGGACATTGTAACTCCAAACGGATTTGAAAACACCTTTACACCCACATCCGAGGAGTATGAAAGCGTGCACTCTTCTTCACGAAAAATACTGCTGGACATGGCATCTGTTATGTCCGGATATCCTGTTGCGGCGGATGCCATGCTTGTTGCTATAAGCGGCAGGTATGAATACAAAAACAAGGGAATAGATATTTATCTTGATGCCCTGGGGCGTCTGAACAGCAATAAAGATCTTAAAAAAGAGGTTATTGCATATATTTTTGTTCCGGCTGCGACACACGGGCCAAATAAAGATTTGTTAGGCAAGATCCAAAATGGCGGAGAGTACAGAACAAATTGCACACACTACCTGAGCGAACCTGACTGGGATCCGGTTGTGAAAAAAGTTAGAGAACTCAATTTGCTTAACAAAGAAAACGACAAGGTCAGAGTCTTTTTTGTCCCTTCCTATCTAAACGGAAATGACGGGATTTTCAATAGAACATATTACACACTGCTTGCGGGGCTTGACCTTACAATTTTCCCTTCCTACTACGAACCCTGGGGATATACTCCGCTTGAGAGTCTTGCCTTTAGCGTTCCTACCATCACTACAACTCTTGCCGGTTTTGGCCTTTGGGTGCAAAAGCACTACAAAGGGGACCACCCGGGTATTCAGATTATTGAGAGAAGAGACGATGGGTACGAAAAAGTGGTGCGCGGAGCAGAATTAAAGATGATTGAAATGTCATTACTTACAGAAGCAAACGAAAAAATATACAGAGAAAATGCAAAGGATGTATCCAAAATTGCATTGTGGGAAAATCAGATTATATATTATAAAGAAGCATATTCTATGGCAATAGATAAAGTTATAAAGAACAAGGGAGAATATCCGGCGGTTTCCGACGAGAGGGACCACTTAAGTTTTAAGATAAATGCGTCAAACACTCCAAACTGGTCGACTATAATAATTAACAAGCAACTCCCGGAAAGGCTGGCGTCGCTGGATACTTTGTCAAAAAACTTATGGTGGAGCTGGAATGAAGAAGCCATAGACCTGTTCAAGATGGTTGATGAGGAGTTGTGGAGGTCCACTCACGGAAATCCAATCCTTATGCTGGATTTTATAAGTATTTCAAAGGCGAAGGAACTCGAAAACGACCCGAAATTTCTAAAGAAACTGGATTCTGTATATAGCCATTTCCAGGCTTATATGGCAGAGGCAGGCTCAATGACAGGTCCAAGGGTTGCATACTTTAGCATGGAATACGGGCTTGACCAGTCACTGAAAATTTATTCAGGAGGGTTAGGTATCCTTGCCGGAGACTATTTAAAAGAGTCAAGTGATAAAATGGTGCCTATGACAGGCATCGGGCTTCTATATAAATACGGATATTTTACCCAGAGGCTCTCGGCACAGGGTGACCAGATTGCAGAATATGAACCCCAGGACTTTACAAAAATTCCGGTTACACCTGTCAGAGACGGGAATGATAACTGGATAACAATAAGCATCGCTCTTCCCGGAAGAAATGTAACTGCAAGACTTTGGCGTACAGATGTTGGCAGAACAGAGCTGATTCTTATGGATACCGACTTTGAAGACAACCTGCCGGAAGACAGGTCAATCACTCACTACCTTTACGGAGGCGACTGGGAGAACAGGCTTAAACAGGAGATGTTGCTCGGAATCGGAGGGATAAGGGCACTGAGGGCACTTAACAAAGAGGCTCAGGTATATCACTGCAACGAAGGGCATGCTGCATTTATTGGTCTTGAAAGGCTCAGGGAATATGTTGCGCAGGATAATCTCACTTTTGGCGAA
>JAGDMC010000226.1 GCA_017860395.1 Bacteroidota bacterium
AAATTACGATGAGTACCACCCGGAATGCACTCCTGTTCTATATAAAAATCGGCTCCGGCAATACGGGGAACTTTATCAAATTCCACTACAATCTTCACTCCGCTGCCTTCGGCCATCTCTGCAGCATGTCCCATGAGTCCGAAACCAGTGACATCGGTCATGGCAGTTACTCCTTCAACCGAAGAGAGGGCGATCCCTGGACGGTTTAAAGTGGTCATGAGCCTCAATGCTTCGGCTTTATCCTCTTCCCTTGCAACTCCGAATTTTTCGGCAGTAGTAACAAGCCCTATTCCAAGCGGCTTAGTGAGGAAAAGTTTGCAGCCTTCCTGTGCGCCGTTGTTTTTCTTAACCTTTTCTACATCTACTATTCCTGTAACAGCAAGGCCGAATATAGGGTCCGCACTATTGATGCTGTGGCCGCCTGCAAGCGGGATATTTGCCTGGTCGCACACTTCGCGTGCTCCGGAAACCACCTCTCCCGCAACAGAAGCAGGAAGTTTATCAAGCGGCCAGCCCAGAATGGCTATTGCCATAAGCGGCTCGCCTCCCATTGCATAAATATCTGAAATAGCATTTGTAGCGGCAACCCTTCCAAAGTCATAAGGATTGTCAACTATGGGAGTAAAAAAATCGGTTGTGCTCACGATTGCCCTTCCTCCTCCAATGTCTAATACAGCTGCATCGTCTTTGCTGTCGTTTCCAACCAGCAGATTTTCAAAAATCTTTCCCGATTTACTGCTTTTCAATATCTCTTCCAGGTCTTTTGGCGCAATTTTGCAACCGCAGCCTGCACCGGGGCTGAACTGTGTGAGTCTGATATTTTCTCCCATTACAGATTTATTATTTTTGTGCTGTTTTGCTGTACATCTATGATATCAAGCATAGTGCCAACGCTTCCTGTCTGTACTTTGTCCAGCAGGTTGTTAAAAACCAGACATGTTTTACAAATTATGATTTTAGTCCCGCTTTTTTCAGCGGCACGAAACTCTTCAATAACAGGAGACCCCTCGCATACCAATTTTACGCCGTCACCATACAGGCATATATAAGACGGGCATCGCCCTTCGCTTATAAGGAGAGTCAGGTAATTTTTTATGAGTGTGTGGCTCAGCTCCTGCGGCGCTTCGCCCATGCCGTTCCTGCTGATTATTACTGCAATCTTGCTGTTAATCTCTTTAATTCCCATTTGTCAGATATTAAATTTGGTATCTTTTGCAATGCTCTTTAGTTCTTCGATTGTTGATTTGCTATCCAGTGAATCAAGTTTAACTGTGGGTAGCTTCAGATCAGCTCCAAAACGCGTTGTTAGCTGATTACCGTATGCAGCGTCATAATAATCGAGACAAATTCTTGCAGCAGTATCCCTGTCGCCGGCCATACAGGCATCAACAGCCTTTTTGCATTTGTCGAAACCAAGCCTTTTCTCAATTTTCTTAATTGATTCCACAAGCCCTTCGAGCGGTAAACAGGCATAGTCTCTCATAAGCCTTTCCATACGAATTTCATAAGGAGTATCAATTCGTATAAGAGGTGATGTACGCATCTGGTTCCAGAAGGACTGGGGCAAAAAGACCTTCCCAACGTTCCTGCTTTCATCCTCTACCCATATAACGCGATTGTAATCCAGAGACTCCAGCTCCCTGCAAAGCATATTCTCAAATTGCTCTGTAGAAGGCTGAACCTCCTGACCAAGCGAACCAAAAGCAGAACCTTTATGGTTGGAAATGCCCTCCAGATCTATAACCTGCTCGCCGGCTTCGCGGAGTGCCTGAAGAATTTCTGTTTTACCGGAACCGGTATATCCTCCCAGCAAGATTATTTTACAGGGAACATCAAAACGATCCAGAACATAATGACGGTATGCCTTGTAGCCGTCCATGAGAACGGAGCATTTTATCTCAACTGTTTCAATGAGCCAGGCCATTGACGAAGAACGCATTCCTCCCCTCCAGCAGTGTATGAGAATTTCGGGAGACTTAAGCTTAAGTGCAAATTTTGTAAAATCCTTCATTTTCGGACCTGTAAACTCAAGCCCTCTCTGCACAGCTTTTATCTTTCCCTGCTTTTTGTAAATGGTCCCTATCTCTGCACGCTCTTCATCTGAGAACAGAGGTAAATTAAGAGCCCCGGGGATATGAGCGTGCTCATATTCTCCCGGGGATCTTACATCTATTATTGGAAGAGAGCTTCCTCTCTCAATAAATTCTTTAACTGATATTACTTTTGACATAGTTTTTCCCCACGCAAAAGTATGGATTTTTTCTAGAAGTTAAACCTTAATCCAAATGAAGGAAGGAAAGCAATTGTTTTGAAGTCGCCACCCAATACGGTTACTCCATTCTGAATAATCTTTCCTGTTGTTTTCTGGCCATTGTTAAACTGGAATCCCAGGTCAACAGCCATAGCCTTAAACACCTGATAAGTTGCACCAACTGTTACGCTCATCTTGTTTGAACCCGGAGATTCCGGACCATACTGGTTAAGGTCAACAGGTGTGCTGTCGTAGATAAATCCCATACGTGCGGTGAATTTCTCACAAGCTTTGTATTCTGCACCGATACGATATATCATTGTGTTTTTGAAATTCTTTGGAGTAGCCGAAGTAATACTTGGGAAAACAATTTTTAAAGTGTCATAGGCTTTCCATCCTACATACTGAAGTTCGGCAGAAAGGAGAAGTTTCTTACTTGCTTTAAAGGCAACACCAAGATTTGTATTCGACGGAACGGGAAGTTCAGAAGTGAATGACTTGCCGTCAAGAGAAGTAACAGTTGCTACCGAAGGGTTGTAAAGAGGATTTGTGGATGCAGGAGCTGTGCTTAAAACTGTCATAAGGGTTTTAAGTTCCGGAGTTGCATAGGTTAAAACTGTTGTTCCATCATTTACTTTAAGCATAACCTTTGATCTGTATGAAAGACCGATGCTCCATTTTTCATTTGGGCTGTAAAGAATACCAACATTGAAACCTACGGCAGGACTTGCTTTCCCCTGAAGGTTCGCAGAAACTGGAGACATTCCCGATGCATTTGAGATTATGGTTTTATATGCAGACGGAAAAACCGGACTTGCAAGATATCCGTTAAGTCCGTTTACCGGCATAAGCCCTTTGTTATATTCAAAGTCTCCGAAGTCTACCATCACACCTGCGCCAATA
>JAGDMC010000227.1 GCA_017860395.1 Bacteroidota bacterium
TATTGCTTTTTGAGTAGATTCAAATGGCTGGTGCTGAATAAGCAAAAGTCCGTGGGAATTGTAAATGAGGGTATACCCGGCAATTCCCGTCTCCTGCTGATAGGCTTTGGAATATCCCCCGTCAATAACAAGCAACTTTCCTTCTGCCTTGATAGGAGATTCTCCCTTGCCGGTTTTGACCGGTATATGTCCGTTTATTATATGAGAAACCTTGTCCTCTATTCCAAACTCCTTAAGTATCATCTCGCATATGGCACGATTATTTTTAAGCGAATAGTAATGCCCTTTGTTTTCCTTATGTGTCTCCTTCTCGGAAATGAAATAGCGTTCGAAAGTTGTCATCTTGTCCTTGTCAAATGGAGGGGAGGAAGGTCCGCACCAGAGATACCATACAAAATCCATTGCATACTTTTTCTCCTTTTTCTTCTTCTCTTCGAAGTATGCCTGACGCACAAGCTGGTCTATTTTGTCGAACAGTTTTTTTCCTGAATATTCAATATCGCGGATTTTCATTTTCTTAAATGACCCGTCTGCATTTAATGGAACAGATCCGTGATAAAGAAGATTCGAGTTCCTTACAAGATACAGCGAGCCATTTGCATAAATGCACCTCATGTGCTTTCTGAGTTTTTCACTGTGAGTGAAATAGTGCATCATTATATCAACCAGTTCCCTTTCGTCCTCGGTTAGTTTATACGGATCTTTCGGGTCAATTGTAGGGAAGTTGCTGTCTCGCAACGGATACTCTTTTCCTCCAAGAGAGATTGTACCTTTTTCATAATTTATCAGATGAAGAAGCCTTCTGTCGTCCATTTCAAACTCCTTGTTCCTCTCCAAAAGCTGACCTTCCAGTTTGAACTGGATAATTGAAATTGCCTTGTGCATCTGAGAGATGAGTTTGATGTGCTTTTGCTTTACAGGTTCATCTTCCCGGGCTTTTGGACGGAAAAGCAAACACGGGTCTTCGCTGTAGGTTTCGAGTGCAAATGTTGCAAGAGGAAGCAGGTTTATTCCGTAGCCGTCTTCAAGGGTGGAGAGGTTTCCGTACCTGAGGCTCATCCTCAGAACGTTTGCCATACAGGATTCGCTTCCTGCCGCAGCACCCATCCACACCAGATCATGATTACCCCACTGTATGTCGAAGTTGTGATAGTCGCACAAAAGCTCCATAATTACATGAGCTCCCGGGCCCCGGTCATAAATATCCCCCACAATGTGAAGAGAATCAATGGTAAGGCGCTGAATGAGGCGACTCATTGCAATCACAAAATGTTCTGCCCTTCCGGTTGATACAATTGTTGAGAGAATAGACTGAATATAGAAGTGCTTATTCGGGTCAGTCTTGTACTCATGAAGCATCTCCTGAATAATATACGAATATTCGTTAGGAAGTGCTTTTCTGACTTTTGAACGGGTATATTTGGAAGAGACATTGCCAAGTACACTAAGAAGCTGCATAAGAATCATCTTATACCAGTCGTCAATGTCCTTTTCACGTGCCTGAATAAGTTTTAATTTCTCCTCGGGATAATAGATGAGAGTGCACAAATCCCTTTTTTCGCTCTCTCTCAGCCTGTGACCAAAAATATCTTCTACTTTCTTACGTATTACTCCCGAAGCATTTTTAATAACATGAAGAAAAGCTTCGTGTTCGCCATGAATGTCGGTTAAAAAATGTTCCGTTCCCTTTGGCAGATTTAAAATAGCCTCAAGATTTATTATCTCTGTACTTGCGGCAGAAATAGTAGGAAAATTTTTGGAAAGGAGTTGCAAATATTTAAGATCCTTCATATTCTAATATTGTTGTTTTAAATATTTCTCGATTACAAGATATAAAAGAGACGACTTAACAGGTTTTGTAAGGACTTCATTACATCCTGCTGTTTTTGCTTCAATCTGATCGGACTCAAAAGCATTGGCCGTTAGTGCTATTATTGGAATTTTGCCGGAAATGTTCCTTATTTCTTTTGTTGCCTCAAGTCCGTCCATTACCGGCATTTTAATATCCATCAGAATAAGATCAGGATTTTGTTCATTAAATAGCGATATAGCTTCTTTGCCGTCTTTAGCCCGGATAACCTTATACCTTTTTGAGAGTATAATCTCAATCAGCAAATAATTGCTGTCTAAATCCTCTGCAACAAGGATTGTCTTTTTTACCTCTCCGGTTTCCGGTAATGATAGTGCTTCCGCCTGGTCCTCTTCATTTTCTGTGTAACAGCTGTCTTTTGGAATTGTATAGTGAAATGTTGCTCCCTTTTCGTTTTTGGACTCAACCCATATTTCCCCGGAGAATTTGTGTACTATTGCTTTACATATTGAAAGTCCAAGTCCCGTTCCAGTTGTAAACTCGTCTGCTTTATAGAATCGTTCAAAAATTTTACTTTGCTGGTCTTCTTTAATCCCCTTGCCTGTATCTTTTACAAAAATTTCAACTCCTTTTTCCGTCTCTTTGTAACCTACGGTAATTTTGCCATTAGGGGTGAATTTTATTGCATTATTGATGAGGTTGTTTAAAATTTGTCGGTTTCTGATGGAATCGGCAAATATTAAAAGAGGTTCTTCGGGAACATCGGATGTAAGTTCAATTCCTTCTGGCAGAGAAAGCTTATAGCTGTCTATTGTTTCGTTTATTTGCTGGCTGAGGTCAAATTTAGAAAACTCAAAACTCATGCTGTTGGATTCAATTCGTGAAAGATCCAGTATGTCGCTTATGAGAGCCATCAATATTTTTGAGTTTGTATTTATGATGTTTGCAAACTCCGTTTTCTCAGACTCTGAATAATCCGGATCGGTAAGCAGAGATGCGAAACCTACAATTCCGTTCAGAGGAGTGCGGATTTCGTGACTCATATTTGACAGGAAGGCACTTTTAAGGCGGTCTGACTCCTCTGCTTTGAGTTTTGCATTAAGCAGGTCCGTCTCCCTCCTTTTAAGTGAATCGATATTGATGTCCATTCCATAAAGAAACCTAAAATCGTCCGGCTTGTTAACATCGCTGTAAATAATTCCCCTTCGTTCCCACCACTGCCATTTATCATCTCTGTTTACAGACAGACGGTACTCAACAGTAACACTTTTCGTCTTCTGATTTCTCATGTTCTCAAATGCGACAACCAACTTCTTCCTGTCGTCGGGATGAACAATCTCAAG
>JAGDMC010000228.1 GCA_017860395.1 Bacteroidota bacterium
TTGCATTGCCTGATAACAACACAGAATCCCGGATTTTCCTCCCCCGCCTATTACGCACACAATATCTCCCTCTGTTACAAGTCTGTCCACCTGAGCAGGTGCACCAGCAACATCCAGTGCTGCAAGAGCCAGTTTTTCCGGAATATCCCCGGGCAAGACGGCGAAGAGGCCGCTCTCAAAGAGAATGGCCTCTGCCTCCACATCCACCTGATCGGAATGAGGGTTGAGTTTTTTTATAGATTTTATCTTTAAGGGTGTGAGCGATAACGAAACTAAAGTGGCTATTTTATCGCCTACTTTCAGTTTGTTTGCAGGAAAATTCTTTCCTATCTCCTTTACTGTACCAATGAGCATTCCTCCCGATCCTGTAACAGGATTCTGCATTTTACCCCTTTCATTTACGATTGAAAGAATCATCTGCTTCATTTTTGACGCATCCGATCCGCAACTTTCTTTGATCTGGGTATATGAGGCAGAATCAATATTGAGAGTAGAAACTTCAATCAGTACCTCATTGTCATATATGGACATTGTATTGTCCAGTTTATATGCAGGCTGAGGAAGAGTTCCTGTCGGCTCAATTACCCTGTGAGTACCATATCTGCAACCCTTTGTCATATAATATTATGCGTATAGTTCTGTAAATATTTTTCTTAGTTTTTCGGATTCCCTGAGCAGCTGAAGAGTAATCTCGGCATGTCCCTTTGTATATCCGTTTCCAACTATCATTGTTACATCACTTCCAACACCTTCGGCTCCCAGTGCGGCTTTTGTAAAGCTTGTTGCCATTGAGAAGAAATAAACAATTCCTGTATCTTTTGTACAAAGAATACTGGTCATTTCGGTATCTGTAATATTCACATTGTTAATTGTAATATCGCACATCTCACCGTTTGTGAGCTCTTCGATTTTCTCAAGAATGGCAACGGGCTGAGTTGCATCAGCAGCAAAAACATAGTCGCAAAAACCAAGATCTCTAAGCCTGTTTGTGCTTTTTTCGCTGTGGCAAAGACCAATTACCTTACCTGTAACTCCGGCACGCTTTTTAGCTTCGTAGCAGCACAACATACCCGATTTTCCACCAGCACCAATTATCAGTACAGTATCTCCCGGTTTTACAAGTTTTGCAGTCTGAGCAGGAGCTCCGGCAACGTCAAGAGCAGAAAGAGCAAGATTTGCAGGCATATCTGCAGGAATTTTGGCATAAATTCCGCTTTCAAACAAGATCGCCTTTCCATCTATATCCACCTGATCGATGTCCGAGCGGATATCTTTAATTTTGTCTATTCTCAAAGGAGTCAGAGACAATGATACCAGAGTGGCAATTCTGTCACCTACTTTAAGGTCAATCTTGCCAGCCAGCGCATCTCCTATTTTTTCAACTGTTCCGAGTAACATCCCACCTGAACCGGTAACCGGATTTCTGTGTTTTCCCTGTTTTGCAACAATGCCCAGCATTATTTCTGCAATTTTGGCTTTATCTCCGCCTGCCTGCTCCTCAATTTGAGTAAAGCTGGCTGAATCGATATTAAGTGTTTGTACATCAATGAGAATTTCATTATCGTAAATCTCATCCATGTTGTTGTCAATTTTGTTTGCAGGCTGAGGCAGAACACCTTTTGGTTCAATTACCCTGTGAATTCCGTATTTGTTACCTTTTTTCATTGTTTTGTTATGTTATTGTTTATTTATTAAAAAATCATGCTTTTGGTTTAAGTCCCAGTATCTGACGGGCCTCTGCAGGCGTAGCTATTTCACGGCCAAATTCCTTAGCCATTCTAACCACTTTCGCAACAAGCTCTCCATTGGATTTTGCAACTACTCCTTTAGAAATAAAGACATTGTCTTCAAATCCCACTCTCACATGCCCTCCGTCAATTATTGCCGCTGCCGCAAGAGGAAATTCAAACCGGCCCACTCCTGCTGCAGTATATGTTGCATCTGCAGGTATCGAACCCCTAAGGAAGATAAAGTCACGCAGTTCTCCGGAAATTCCACCGTTGACCCCCATAACAAAATCAAAATGCATCGGACTCTTTATAAAGCCTTTCTTTTGAAGCCTCAGGGCCATATCAATCATGCTTTTGTCAAAAACCTCAAGTTCCGGCTTAATGCCTCTCTCAATCATTTTAGTTCCAAAATACTTAATCGTGTTTTCTGTATTCATAAATACATCATCTCCGCCAAAATTGAGGGTTCCGCAATCTAAAGTGGCCATTTCCGGGCAAAGTTCGGTAGGCTGAAGTCTCTCGTCATTTGTCATTCCTACTGCTCCTCCTGTTGAAGGTTGTATAATAACATCGGGACATACTTTATAAATTGCATCCATAACCATTTTGAATCTGGCTTTGTCCTGTGTGGGAGTGCCATCGTCGTAACGAACATGCAGGTGAATGATGCTTGCTCCGGCGTCATATGCCGATTTTGCTTCTCTCACGCACTCTTCAACCGTGTAGGGAACTGCAGGATTGTGTTCTTTAAGAACCTCTGCTCCGCAAATTGCTGCGGTAATAATCAGCTTATCCATAACTATGTTAATTTATTTTCTTTGACAAGATTTGGGAGTCACACATGTACCGCTCGCTTTACATACGATAACAGGCTCTTCCAGAATATCGGCTGCAGAAGGTGAGATGTCCGGTCTTGGAACAATCACTTTCTTTGCAACAAAATTCATTTTCCTTGAGCTGTTACCCACAGCAACAATTTCTCCTGAAGCCTCAATATAGTCACCTGCATAAACAGGAGCTATAAATTCAACACTGTCGTAGGCCTTGAAAAGTCCTTCATCTCCGTCTTGCATAATGAGCAATTCTGTTGCAACATCTCCGAACAACTGAAGCATTTTTGCACCATCAACAAGATTTCCACCATAATGTGCATCGTGAGAGCTCATGCGAACTCTTATTAAAGCGGTTTTTGACATAATAAATTAGTTTATTTAATATAAATGTGATCAATTAATATGGCCGGAGTATGAACATTCTCCGGAATAATGGCTCCTGTTTCTACAAGTTCTTCTGCCTCCACTATTACAACTTCTGCCGCCATGGCCATTATAGGATTGAAATTTTTAGTGGTACCCTTGTAATAGAGATTTCCCGACTTGTCGCAAACAGAGGCTCCTATAAATGCAATATCTGCTTTCAA
>JAGDMC010000229.1 GCA_017860395.1 Bacteroidota bacterium
CATCAGGCATATTTCATAATTATAGTGATCGAATACAGTAGGGGATAATACACCAAGAATTTCTTCTCCGGTAAACCCGAATGTATTTATAGCCCATTCCGTATAATCAATATAGCTTTTGTGATTTAGCACGACTCCCTTGGGTGTACCGGTAGAACCGGAAGTATTAATAATACATAGCGGATCGGTATCGATTATTTTTGATTTAATATCTCCAAGGATATTGTCGTGAATGGATTGGCTAAAATCAGTTTTTTCAAAAATTAATAGCGGGATATCGCCTTTAATGCTTTTAATATCTTCGGAATATTTTTCGTTTGTTATGAGTGCCGCCGGCTTTATCTGCTCAAGGATACTATTTATCCGGGCAAGAGGAGTCTTGACATCCAGATTCATATATATATTGCCACTGTAAGTAATTGCAATATCAGAAATTATGCATTCTGCAGACTTTGGCAAAAATACAGCTATTGGTTTGTTGATTAAGTTTAATCCGGACAATTCAATTGCAAAATTCCTGGCATTTTTATGTAATTCTGAAAAAGATATTTCCCGGTCACCATCAATTATTGCAATTTTCCCGGGAACATTTCCTGCTGTTTTTTCGAAGTATTCAATGATATTGATATTCATTATTATTCAGGATTTAATTGAATCATGTTTCCTAAGCAAAACTAATAATATTTCAAGACTTATTATGCTTTTTGATACTCTTTGAATCAAAAGAATATTGTATTAGTTTTACATAAAATTAATAAATATGAAAATCGGAAGTCCAATTGACAAAGATTCCCTGTTAATTAAAAAGCGGCTGATAGTATTGGAAGTAGGTCCGGGCAGTAATCCCACAAAAAGATCAAATGTACTTGTAGAAAAATTCGTTAACGATAATAGGCACAGAAGAGGGGATTTTAAAATTTATCCTAATCAGAAATTAATCCAGGCAGATGGAGAAACACTTCCATTTAAAGATAAAGAGTTTGACTATGTGATTTGCAGCCACGTACTGGAGCACGCCGAAGATCCTGCCAGGTTCGTAAATGAACAGGTAAGGGTATCAAAAATGGGTTATTTAGAAGTTCCCAGCCTTATTGGAGAATTTTTGGCTCCAAAGTCTTCTCATAAATGGGTTATTCTGGACATTGATGACAAACTTGTTCTTTATGAAAAATCAAAGCTCCCATTTGATTTTACACCCGATTTTGGCAATGTTTTTCTCAATTACCTGCCATATAAATCACTGCTTTATAAACTTTTATGTATGTCAAAACAGAATTTTCTTGCTGTCAAATACGAGTGGAAGGATTCTGTAGATATAATTGTTAATCCGGAAGACGACTACTACAAATCCTTCTTTACAGAGAGATGGACGCCTGAAATGGTTCAAAAGATTTTCCCGCAAAGATCTGTTGCAAAAGAATTGTCCGAAATATTTAAATCATTCTCATACTATGCCAAAAGCAAACTTCGGAGAACAATTTTTCCGTCGGGAGGGCCTGTTTCGTATGAGGAATATATAAACAGGACTAATCAGAAATAATCAATTGATATAGCTAAAGTATGAGTTGCTGTGCAGACTGTCGGCCACGGAAGGTATATACCAGTCTGACCCGATATCGCCTCCTCCTTCTGCCCATACTTTAAAGTTGGGATATGCATGGTATATCTTAACCCATTCAAGCGGATGGCGAATAGATTTGTCGCTGATGATTGCCCATACCCAGTTGTCTATTGTGGAAAAATCGGTCTTGGGTCTTGTACTTAAAAAATACTGCAGATTGAATTTTTGTGTTGGTTTTTGTCCCTTAAAATGAACCTCTCTACCTCTTGTGCCAAAGCAGGCAAATATGTCAAGATTAATTTTCCCGGTTTGCACTGTATCAAGAAAAGTCATCTTAGAAAATGAAAATAATTTTGTGGGCTTAATTATTACCTGCACGGTGAATGACTCAGTATATGTAAACGGATCGACATCCCGGACATTAATGAAAAGGTCTTCATCGTTATAAAAATAATATCTGAAATCCCCTGTTATCGGAGCTACCTGAGAAGTTGTCACTCCTGTTTCCGTTGAGTAGCCTTCAGAATTGTCGGTAACATTAAAAAGCGGGGAAAGAATGGGGTCAGAAGAGTGAAGAATGGTTTCCACAACATCCAGTACCTCATCGGAGTTCAGATTTGCTGCAAGCCCAATCTGGGGATAGGAACTGCCGATAGCTCTTGGCTGAATGTTAATATTAAAACCAAGGAGCCTTGCTTTATTGTCGAGAAGATACTCAATATTGAGGCCGAAAACAATATCATTCATATCCATGTCCCCTTTGGACGGAAACAAATCCTCAAACATAACGGTTGCGTACTTGTATTTACAGGGGAAATAAACTCTTTGCTTCACCTGGCTGCTCCTGATGGATTTGGTCTCAGCCTGGGACTGTTCCTGAACGATATTGAGATTTGTGTTTTTCCCAACAGTTATATCATACTCTCCCGGCGGCAAAAAAGAAGCAATTGTGTCACCTTCATCGTTAAGAATGCTCGAAACAACTGCAATGTTAACTTTTTTTGCCTCAATTGTTTTCCAGTCAAAGTCGCTTGGAACATCCAATACTTTTACATAAGTATCTTTTGGAAACTTTAGGCATGAAGAACAAAAAAGAATAACGGAAAATAAGAATATAAATTTTCTCACTCCTCAAAATTTTAACTTAATCAAAGTATGTAAAGTTAATCTTTGTAAAGAGACTATCCAAAACTTTTGAACCATACCAATTTGTTCTGTTCTGAGTTGAAACCCATAGTGCGAAATCCGGATATGCATTGTTAATTCTTACGGTCTCAAGAGGATGTCTTACCGATTTATCACTCATAATGGCCCATACCCAGTTATCGTATGCAGATGAAAAATCTGTTCTCCCGGTAGGCTCAAAAGTTGCTAAGTTGAAATACTTTGAAGGTAACTGCCCTTTAAAGTGAACCTCTTTGCTTTTATTTTCAAAAGCAGCGTAAATGGAAATATTAACCTTGTTTACATTGTAAACGTCGAGAAAAGTAAATGAATTATATGCTATTACAGAATTTAATGACACCTTGGCTGTGAATTTTTTACTCAGAGTTGAAGTTCCAATGTCG